>JAKSIF010000010.1 GCA_024398965.1 Fibrobacter sp.
ATTCTTTATACATGAAAACCCCGAAAGTTGTGTCCAACTTTCGGGGTTCACATCAAATGGAAAGCCTTTTTTTACTACACCTGGTCGAAGGTCCACTTCACATGATCCATCATGAAGTCGTGGGCATCGAATACCAGGCCGAACTGGTCCTTGATCTTACCGACTTCAAAGCGCATGGGAGTATCGCCCCAGCCCAGGTCGGTTTCTACAATCTTGGACTTTGTATCGGGCTTCAAGGAAAGCATCATCTCGGCAATTTCCTTCCAGCCAATCCATACGTCGCCAAGACCCAGGTAGATTTCTTCGTTCTTGTCGGATTCCAGCAATCGAACATAAAGTTCTGCCTGCTGGCTTGCATGAATAAACTGGGTTCCATCATTCTTGATCAGGTTGATATCGCGACCTTCCTTGACGGCACGAGCCATGTCAAAGAAGCGACGGTCCGGCTGGCAGCAGCCATCGATATAGGCAGGGTTGCCGAAGGTATAGCCCGGACGGATAATGTTTCTGGTCATCTTCACTTCGGGGAAGCTTGTACCATAACCATGGGCAAAGCCCAAGACGAAGGCCTCGCCGGCAGCCTTGGTGGCACCATAAAGATCTACGGGAAGGTTGGAGGTCACTTCGCGCATCACCGGGCGCATACGGCCCATGGCGGCGGTACTACTGGTGTAGATGAACTTCAGGCAGCCCGCCTTGGCAGCACTTTCAAGAATGTTCACCGTAGCGCGTGTATCATTCATCAGCATGGTGGCAGGAGTCTCGCCCCAGCCAAGGGCAATATGGATACAGGCGTCACAGCCTTCGAGACCGGCGGCGATTTTGTCAAAATCGGTAAGGGAGCATTCAACGAAACTCACGTTGGGCTGAGCCTTAAGGCTAGGGACCTTGTTGGGATGACGTGTGGCAATCACAACCTCGTGACCCTTGGCCAAAAGAGCCTTGACCACATAATGACCAATAAAACCTGTTCCACCGGTTACAAAAACTTTCATAAAAACCTCTTTTCCTAAAAATATATATAGCAAAACCCAGAAACAACAACTCTAAACACAAAAAAGTTTCCCCCCGTAACCACTTTGCGAAGGCACGAGACTTCAATTATGAATTATGAATTACGAATTACGAATTGATCATCTTTCATCTTTCATCCTTCATCCTTCATTTTTCATTCTTCATCCTTCACCTTTATCCTTTCTCCTTTATCCTCTCCCCTATCTTTTGCTACATTTTTATCGTAAGATTTCCAAGAGGTTTTATATGGCACGTATGCGCGTTCTCGTTCTGATGGGTGGTCCTTCCACCGAGCATGATGTTTCTGTGGTCAGCGGTACCGGTGTGGTCCGCGCCATGAATCCGGACAAGTACAATATCCATCCGGTGCTTATCGACAAGGACGGCACCTGGCACTGGTCTTCCCGCGAACTGTCCCCCTACCAGAAGGACAACTTCAGCGTGAACTACTTCCGCGGTCTCGAAGGCACGGCAGCCAACACCAAGAAGAACCCGGCCCTCTCTGAACTGCCGGATGCAGACATTGCATTCCTCGCCCTCCACGGCAAATGGGGCGAAGATGGCCATATCCAGGCCTTGCTTGAAAACTGGGGAATTCCCTACACCGGTTGCGGCCTTTTGGCTTCCGCTCTCGCCATGGACAAGATCAAGTCCAAGGAAATCTACCGCGCAAACGGCATCCCCACTCCGGACTACAAGGTCATCTGGAAGCACGACTTTACTGGCGACACCCTGGTGAAGGTTTCTGACGAACTTGGATTCCCCCTGGTCATCAAGGATCCTCTGGGCGGTTCCTCCATCGGTATCGGTATCGCCAAGGATCTTGACGAAGCAGGCAAGATTGCTCAGGACCTGTTCAAGGATTCCAACCGCCTCCTCTGCGAAAAGTTCATCGCCGGTGGCGAAGCAAGCTGCGGCTACATCGAAGGCGAAAAGCCCCTGCCTCCTACAGAAATGCGCATGACCACCCGTGAATACTTCGACTACGAAGCCAAGTACAACGGCGAATGCCAGGAAGTGACCCCCGCAGAATTTGCGCCGGAACTTACCGCACGCATTCAGGAACTGGTGAAGAACGCTCACTACGCTCTGGGCGGCGCAGGCTACAGCCGTACCGACGTCCGTATTACCAAAGACGGCGAACTGTACGCCATTGAAACCAACACCCTGCCCGGCATGACTCCCACGAGCCTCCTGCCCCAGCAGGCCGCATGCAACGGAATTACCTACAGCCAGCTCATCGACATGATCATCGAAAAGAGCCTGTATATTAAGAGATAATGAACAATTAAAAAATGAACGATGAACAATGGTTATAATGGTACGGCTTTGCCGTACTCATAAAAAAGCAGCGAAGCTGCCATTATGACAATTGTTAATTATTAATTGTTCATTGTTAATTTTATGATGAACTTAGACTTATTTGTAGACACCTCCCGCAAGGGAATTTCCATGGCTCTGCATTGCGCAGAAAAGTCCATTTACGAAGAAACCGTAGATGGAGCCGCACGTGGCGAAACCGCCTCTGCAATCATGGACGAACTACTTAACCGAGTCGGAGCAACTCTTGACGATGTAAAGCGCGTCATGGTTACAGTCGGCCCCGGCTCCTTCAGCGGTTTACGTACCGGTGTCGCCTTCTGCCAAGGGCTTTGCTTCAGCGGCAAACGCGAGCTATACGGTGTCAGCACCTTGCAGGCACTTGCCTGCTTTGGTTCCGCCAACGACAAAGACGCAGCCGTTGTAATCCGCGCCCGTAGCGGTTACTGGTACCTGCGTCTGAACGAAGCCGAAAGTTTCATTCCCACAGAAGAAGTAATCGCCCAACTCAAGGCCGCAAGCCCCAAGGCAATCGTCCTCGACGATGCAGCCCTTGCCGACGAAGCCCTCAGCGAAACTGTTAAATCCCTGGAAGCCGCAGGCACCGTGATTGCAAACGAAAAGGCACAACCTCTTTCAGCCTGGTCTCCCCTCTTTGACAAGGTTAAGGCAAGCCTGATCCAGGAAGCCAACTACATCCAGCCCTCCTACTTCGAGAAGCTGCACTAGGGCAACTGCGAGAGTTACATGTCCATCCGGAAAATGGAAATCCAGGACGTTCCCGCCATCCTTGAAATCCAGAATGCTCTGGCCTTCCAGGAATGGAACGAAAAGCAGTTCGCTTCTGAAATAAAGGCCAGCTACGCCTACTGTATCGTGGACGAACTGGGCGAAGGGAATATTGCCGGCTACGCCATTTTCCACCTGATGGGGTCAGATTCAGAACTGCTCAGCATTGCCGTTGATGCAAGCCTGCAGCGGTCCGGCATTGGCGAGAAGTTGTTGAAAGCCGGACTCGAAAATCTGGACCTTGCCGCAGGGGACGCCTGTTTCCTTGAAGTCAAGGAACATAACGAAAAGGCCCGCAAGTTCTACGAGAAACATGGGTTCAAGCTTTTTGGCACCCGCAAGAATTATTACTCAGACGGTGAGAACGCCGCACTTTACAAGCTAGAGGCTTAATTTGTCCAGAAACACAAAATCACACGACAAGAAAATCTTCAAGAGAATTACGGCAATTGCCGCTGGAGTCTTGATTCTGCTTGTTGCAGCATTTTATCTCGTCATGACCAAGAGCGGTCACTGGCTTGTGGACGACGATGAATTTGATCATGTAAAATGGGTTGTTGTTCTTGATGGACAATCCGCAGACATGGAACGTTCCGACTTTGCCGCAAACCTGCTGAACCAAGGCCGTGCAGATTCCATCTTGATTCTCGGACGTCGAAACTTTAGAAACCGTAGCAATGCCGAATTCTACGTAGACGACTTTATGCAACTGGGATCCTTCGACAGCAACGCTGTATTCATGGCCGTTCACGATGACGCCTCCACCATCGGTGAAGCCTACACCGTAATTCCCTGGCTCAAGGCCCGAAAGGCAGACACCGTTCTGCTGCTGACATCCGCTCCTGCAACCCACAGAGTCAAGCGAATCTTCTCCGCACTTTCTGGAGAACGTCCAGTGTATTACACCGCAGACATTCACCACTACATGTACGACGCCGACTCCTGGTACACCAACCGCGAGTCCCGCAAGAACTGGATTCGAGAATGGGCGGCTCTCGCCGTCTCGTACATTGACCTTTGGCCCTCCGGAATTTTGACTCCAGCTGATTCCACCTTCTACAGGCCAATCGTCACTGTTGCTGAATTTGAAAGGCAGAAGGATCCCATCGTTAATCTACAGGACTTGCTTCCCAAGGTTCAGGAAAAGATCAAGGAAGTTGCAGCAACAGAACCAGACGAAAAAACTGCAGCCGATTCTGTGAAAACAGATACGACCGCAGTCAAGGATTCTACAAAGAAGAACTAAATCCTAAATAAATTACAAACAAAGTATCGAAAGCACGGCTGTCAGCGGGGAATTCCAGTTGATGGCCGTTTCGTTACTGGCAAAGGAACAGCGTTCATCCGTATAGGAATGGCCTTCCAGCAAGCTGGGATAATGGGGCGCACGATGCATGTCCTGGCGATCCTTGTTCAGGCCTCCAGCAAGAAGCCCAGGGATAGGTTCCTTAACTCCATCGGAATGGCTAAGGCGGTGATGAACGTGCATGGGAGAACTCCAGGCGGAACCGGTTACAAAACTGCGGTTCACGGGATTTCGACCGTACACAAAGTTCAGCTGTTCGCGGCACCAGTCCGGCAGGATTTCACCGTCCACTTCCTTTCGCCAGGTTGATACAACAGCAAGCGTCAAGGCGTGATTACTGATTTCGCCGTTACTGCCCCAGATAAACCTGCGGATGGAAATTCCATAGGGATCAGCCTTCTGCAGACGGATAATTTCTGCAGCCACCTTCTCCAGGGTTTCTCTGGCCTTTCGCTGCAATTCAAGGTCCTTATCCTGCAAGGCAAGCAACATCCAGCCCATGTTCTGGGTGTCACGCCAGTCCACGCCAAAGTTAGGCGGATTCTGCTCCATGTCGCGAACAATCTGATCCTTCAGTTCCCCGAAGGAACCGTTGCAGAACAAGGCCACGCGAGCCCAGAAGAATTCGTCATCCACATGTTCGTCGCCGTAGCCGCCGCTTCCCTCGGTATTATGGGGCCATTCCGCGTCGGGATGTTCCACGGCCCAGCGGTAGGCACGCTCAGCCGCCTGCAGGCACTGCCCCGCGAAGCGTTCGTCAGTACTACGGAAGACACCGCAGGCTGCCGCCATAACGCCAGCAAAGTTCAGCGTAGACGTGGTGGACTTTCCAAGGATCAAGCGCTTCTGCAGCAGGTCGGAATCCTTAGGCGAGATAAATCCGTCCCAATGCTCAGGGCTTACCTTAAAGAAGACGCCGCCGTCGGAATCCTGCATGCGGGCAAAGAAATCCAGTTCAAAGCGCAGCTCTTCCTTCAGGCTAGTGGGCAATTCAAAGGTGCCGCCCACGTTCACAAAATCCGTACTGCATTTCTTGGGATCAACTCGTCCATCGCAAACACTGCAAGCAAGAAGCATGGTCCCTACGGAAACGCCGCCATTCACGATGTACTTGCCGTAGTCACCGGCGTCATACCAGCCGCCGTGGGCATTCCAGGTTCCCTCACGATTCATCATCTTGTGGAATCCAATGCAGTCGTCAAAATGAGCCGCAGGTCTTGCCCACTTTCCGGCAAATTCCTCGGGCAGTTCAACGCCACTACGCTGGTAGTAGAAGGACTTGATGTTGGCCTTCAGCTGGCGTTCAATCCAACTGTCAGAAATTTCAAACTTTTCTGTGGTAAATACAACCTTGCCGTCAAATACAATCTGGATGCGGTACTCCCCCGAAACATTCAGTTTCGAGAAATCTCCGCTCCAGAGATTTTCGTTGGAATACTCGCAGACACCAGAATGTTCAAAGGATCCCTCGCGAAGCAGTCCCTCAAATGCGACCGCTCCATCAACCACCGTTTCCACCCTAAAACCAAAATTCTTTGCCACCAGTTTTTCAGAGCTTTCTGACTTCAATACATCAATTAAAGTTGGTACGACAAAGAACACCTTAGGACCACAGGGAACATAGCCCACGTGGTTATAACGGACAGGATAACGGACAAGATCTTGCATGCCCTAAGATTTAGATATTTAGAGAAAATGAAACCACCCAATTCAAGGGATTTTCCGTTTACCGGCGGAACCACCACCTCGGCGACGTTTCAAAGCCATCTTGGCGACGTTCCGAAGCCACCTCGGCAACGTTCCAAAGCCATCTTGGCGATGTTCCGAAGCCATCCTGGCGACGTAAAGCTACTTAGCCTTGCCTCTCAGCAGGGCAATTTCTGCCGCATAACCGGGCAGTTCATTGGGCGTTTCCAGGTAAAAAGGCAAATTCTTCAAAACAGGATGATTTACCACCCTTACAAGAGCCTCAAGACCGATAAAGCCCCCGCCAATCACCTCATGACGGTCCTTATGGCTACCCATCGGATTCTTGCTGTCATTCAGATGAATCGCCTTCAAACGGCCAAGCCCCACAATCTTGTCGAACTGTTCCAGCACTTCGTCCAGATGGTCCACAATGTTGTAACCACCATCAAATACATGGCAGGTATCCAAACAAACGCCCATCTTTTCAGAAAGATTCACTCGGTCCAGAATCTGTCGCAGTTCCTCGAAAGTTCGGCCAACCTCGGAACCCTTGCCCGCCATGGTTTCCAGCAGAACCGTGGTCTTGTGTTCAGGCTTCAGCAATTGATTCAGCATGGCCGTTATATATTCAATTCCCACGTCCACACCCTGCTTCACATGGCTGCCGGGGTGAAAATTGTACATGGCGCCAGGGAAATGATCCATACGGAAAAGGTCATCCCGCATCACGTCCAAAGCATACTGACGAAGCCCCTCGTCGGCGGCACAGGGATTCAAAGTATAGGGAGCGTGGGCCAAAATCGGGGCAAAGTGATTTTCTTCCAGCAAGGTCACAAGCTTGGCGGCATCCGCCTTGTCAAAGGGCTTTGCGGAACCGCCACGAGGATTGCGGGTAAAAAACTGGAAGGTATCCGCCCCAATGGAAAGGGCGGTTCGTCCCATGGCATAAAAGCCATCAGAGCTAGACAAATGGCAACCAATATGCATGCTAGAACTCGTAATTCAAGGAGACCATGCCGTACAAATCCCTGTATTCGTCAGCCCTGCTATCGGGGCGGTAATTAAAGATGGCGCCCAAGGTCCAAATGGTGTATAGACGGGGAGAATGATGGACTGTCAGCGCAGCAATTGCATCAACGTCCAATTCCATCTCATCAAACTTTTCATTGTCGATTTCGTAATTCAGGAAATTCTGACGGATATTTCCTGTCAGGTTCAAGTCAAGGAAATCTTCAGAAAGTGGAATGGTCATGTTTTCAGCGAGGGCCCATTCAAATTCACGCATTTCGTTTCGATTGTAAATCTTGTAGCGAGGTACCACAGCCAGGACATTCCGGAAGCCCCCAACCTGCGTCGTCAGGGAAACAGGGTAACGCTGTTCGAAGTAATCACCGCCATGGAAATGATACCCCAGGATTCCAAATGTTTCGTCCTTAAAGTCAAGATCTTCAATCAGGTCGTCCTGCTCAAACTTGGAAAGATCATTCCTGAAGGTCCAGGCGCCAGACACCCTAAGAACATTCTTCGGAAGCTTGAACACAAAACCAAGTTCAACAATATTCTTCAACAGGTTTTCATTGAACTGGGTGGCCAAATATTCCTCATCGGAAAGGGCGTAGTACTTGGCCCAACGTACGGAGTCGATTTCGACAGTATCGCCATCTTCAACTACCTGCATCACAGGCTTACCCTTGACAGCATTAAACCAGGGGTCGTCATAGATTCCAGAAGAAAGACTGTAGTTGGAATACAGGCGCTGGTTTGTACTGCGGGTTCTGTAGTTCACCGCATACTTGACCAACATGGAAATTCGGTCATTCAGTTTGAACTCGTTATTCACATAGGCGTCGTGAATATAGAGAGTTCTGTTTTCGTCCTGCTCATGTTTCTTGAGCCACTCATCCTCTGCACCGGAGAACATGCCCCACTGGGTACCCTCCCCCATGCCAAAGATGTTGTAGCCATCAGCAGTATCGGCCGCATTTTCGACATTCATCTCGTAGCCAAAACCGAACTTCCAGAAATCACTGATATTCTGTCTAAAGTTACCGCCAACCATTCTTGAATTCTGCAGCAAATCCGGAGATCCGGCGCTATAGTATTCACTACCAACGTATCTCAGATATCCCTCGATAAAGGTATTGGCATTAGACCACTGGTAAGAACCAGCAACAGCCCAGTGTTCGTAATTCCAGAAATCCTTATGGTTCGGCTTAACCTCATCATCCTTAGAATCCTTCTTGGCTACTTCACGCGCTCTTTCCAGAACCCTTCTAAGTTCCTCACGCTTTTCACGATCGGTCTTCTGGACATTCTCGCCAAAGATGGATTCCAGCTGTTCCGAAGTAAGTCGATTTACCTCGTTTGGATTCTTCATCAGTTTATTCAGAAGGGCGAAATTCGACGCATCCAGGCCAGCGCTGGCAAATTCCCTGTTCACAGCGCGAATCTTTGCTGCATTCGCCGTATCTGCAGAACCAACAGAAACCTGTCCATTCAGCTTGATATCACCCGGGTATACAAGCCAGTTACCATCAGCAAAAAATGTTCTTGACGTTACCAAGGGACTTGCCGTGTTTGTATTTTCAGACATGCCGTCTCTCAGCAGGGGGTCATCAAGAAGATCCTTGCTTCCAACAAAGCCAAGGGTTCCATTAAAACGGCGGTGCATGTTCCAGCGAAGCTTGCCACCCACAACAATGGTCTGGGCCTCGGCTTCGCCATCTTCCGTATAGTCATTGTAGGCACTGGGATTTCTACTACCTTCCTTGACAGGAGCCTTATATTCACCAGCAAAGGCTGTTCCCACAAAGAGCGGCTCATCCGCCGCGTTCTTGAACAGGCCCAATTCGTACAAGCCACCAAACAGATTGATGCCATTCAGATAAAGTTCTCCTGCATTGGCAAAAAGGTCGCCCACAATAATCTTCTGTCTTTCATCGGTGTATGCGGCCTGCAAGAAACGAACATCAAGTCGGTTCCAGCGGTCGCTGGTCAAATCACCGGCAAATTCAAAAGTTTCGCCTTCCGGAGAGGTAAAGGCAAGATTTGCTGTCCAGTAGGCAAAGGCACCTGGCGTCTGGAAGTAGTTCTTGTAGCGTTCGCCCTCGGCAACCGTATCGCTATTCGAGATGTAATCTTCATGAGAATGATTGTGGCGAGTCGTCACCAAATGGTAACCCATGCCCATACCGATGTGTCCGGCCTTTTCCCAAACAGAATCTCGAGCAGCATTCTCTACCTTAAGAATCTTGGTGTTATCGGCGTGTACATTTTCCGGTTCATCACCAAGAATCGCAAATGTTTCGGCTACATTTTTCTGCAGATCCTTCTTGTTGTGTTCCAAGGACTGCTTTATCGATTCGGAAGGCAGGTCAGCAGATACAAGGGCAACCTCGTTATCAATCACAATGGTATTGCGCTGCTTAAAGGTATTGTCGCCAGCATCAAGAATTGCAATTTTATTTTCCATCAGTCTGGAATAACGCAAGTTGATGGAAGCCTCCTCCCCGGCAACAAGGGCGATTTCATTCTGCGCCAGGACAGACCCTTCCACATTCACAGAGGCGGCAATGCCAGTCCAGATACCGGCACCCTGGTTGTTCAGCAGCTTGGACCACTGAATATCAACGGAACTGTTCTTCACAAAAACTGCAGCGCGCCTGGTGTTCTCGATAACAGCATCACGAATTTCCAAAGCGCCACTTTCAACAGCAAAACCGAACTCGGCATTGGAAAGATGAACACCCTGGACTTCGGTTCTCTTTACGCCCGTAATAGAAATACCATTCCACAGAGACCCATCGGCAGCCGTCAATGTCACAGGATTATTGGCTTCGCCCACAATGGCCAAGGAACCGCCACGGACATCGATACCGGTTTCAGCAGCAAAGCGAAACTCTACACCGGCTTCAACCACAAGAGCCTTGTCCTCAGGCACAACAATGGTCTCGGTAACCATGTACGGAGACTTGTCTTTCTTGATAAATCCAGAAACAACGCCACCTAGGCGAGACTCCGTATCAACAGCAAAAGCACTCACATGGAGTGCTATAAAAATAAGCAGTAGAAATAACCTAAATCCCATTAACGGACCTCAAAAACCTTCCGCGCCTTTGCCTTGTAACCACTCTTGGCGGTGGCCTCAATGTCAAATCGGTTCAAGGCATCCCTCTTCAATTCAACTGGAATCTGGTAATCCAGATCTTGAATCTGCCCCAGAGTTTCCTGCAAAATAATTTTGCCATTCTGCTTCACGACAACCTTGTAGAGCGCTTCAGGATTGTTATCTGGCAGCTTAATCCTAAATTGCAAGGTCTTAGAAATATGATCCGGAATATCCCTGGGCGGAGGAGGAACAGACAAAACCTCCTTGTGAGCATTCACCACATCAATATTGAATCTCTTTATCGGATAGCATCCCATGGACTCAGTGACCTCGGTCGCATTGCCAGCCTGATCCACGACTCCGATAACATACGTATGACGACCTTCCTTAAGGTTGATTCGCTTCTGGACATTACGGACAATGGCCTCTTCGGAAACAGGAGCCCCATCGGCGGTAATGGTAAGTACGCCTGCGTCGTTCTTCATGTTCTTCACCGAAATGTGGGAGGCACAGCGCAAGGAATCGTAAGAAGAAATGGATACCGCAGGAGCGATACTGTTCACTTCGACGCAGGCCTTGTTCACCTGAAGGTTCACCGTCTTTGTTTCGGTAACGCCGGCACCAGCAAACGTAATAGTCGCCTTGTCCGCGTTCCACAGGCCATTTTCGTCGGTAAGGGCAATCTTATGCGCAAAGGAATGGGAAACGCCGTCGGCAGCCTTGATCAGGTTTCCAGACTGGTAGGAACCCACCTTTACAACCAGGGAGGCGCTTTCGTCGGACGTACGATAGAAACCTTCGATATTCAAGCCTTGTCCGCACACTTCAACCGCGGAGGGTGTCGACAGGTTAAAGCCGTTGGCAGAAACGGAAGCCGCAGCCTTTTCGGCTTCATCCTTCAAGTCCTTCTGGTATACGGAGTCCGCCTTCTGCACATCAGCCACCAGCTCGCTCACAGGCTTCTTTTCCTTCAGGATCTTTTCAAGACGCTTGGCAAAGCGGACGTCACCGGAAGAAGCCAGTTTTACAACAACCAGGGAATCCAGGCCGAAGGTAGTTTCTCCTGCTACGATGGAGACACTTTCTGAGCTACCGTTAGGAACAATTTCAAGCTTACCGGATTTCAAGCCTGCAAAGAACACACCTTCACCGCCCACATAGCCTTCTGTACCGCGAATCGATGCAGTTGCGGTACCGGTCTTGAACTTAAAGTTGGATTTCTTATTCTGAAGTTTGGGAACAGCAAAGTTCAAGTGGCCTTTCTTGATGTTAAGCTCCGTTTCGTAACCACCATTGTCGTTGGGAGTCAACACATTGACCAGTTCCACCTCGGTGTTTTCAGCAATGCTAATGGTACTGCCATCAACAAAATTGAAAATCACTTCGGACTCAACACCTGTCTTAACTCGGTCATACTGATATACCTTGGCATTAACACTCAAGGCAGCCCATTCACCCTGCTTAAACTTAAGTCGTTCGACGGAACCAAGAGTCGAACGAACCTTACCTACAGACTGGGCTGCCAAAGCCATTGCAGGAGCAATGGACAAAGCAATCATGGCACGAAGAAAAGGTTTCTGGAACATCGTAAATCCCCGCTAATATACACTTTGAAAATACCCTTTTTTCCCGAAAACGGTCAAGGATTTTTCAGACAGGTGATATATATCAAAAACTAGCCGCCAGCCAGTTTTACAGTGTATCCGCGTTTTTCCAGTTCAGACTTCAGCACGTTACGCTTGTCGCCTTGGATTTCAATGGCAAAGTCCTTTACAGAGCCGCCAACACCACACTTTTGCTTAAGCACGCGGCCAAGTTCCTTGAGCTCCGGTTCATCCAGTGGAACTCCAGTTACAACGCTAGCCATCTTACCGCCACCAAGGCGCTTCAAGGTTATACGGACAATCCCATCGCCCTGGGGTCTTTCGGCCTTAGGCTTTTCCTGCTTGACGCGGCCGCCCTGTTCTGTTGAATAAACCAGCGAGTAACGATCATCCATACCCATAATGGCTCCTTTTTTCTTCAAAGATAGCTAAACTCAGATGCAAAAAAAGACCCGGAACCAAGTCCGGGTCTTTTCAATACTCGTGAAGATTACTTCTTAGGAGGACGCTTGTAACCGAAGGGCTTCAGCATATCTTCGCTAGTCTTGATCACGTCACCCTTCTTCTTGCCAGTGGGGTCCTTAACCGGCGGCAAGGTACACTGCAGTTCAGAACGGAGGTTGACCTGAACCTTGTACAGGTAAGAACCTGTTGCAAGGAGCTTGCCGTTTTCGGTATGGACGTTGCCATCCTTATCCGGTTTCATTTCGAAGTATGCGTTCAGCAAGGCAGCGTCGTTGGTGTAGCTAGGATCGTTCAGCTTCTGAGTGAAGCTGTAGTAATCCACAAAGCCGCCCAGGTTGGTGTAGATCCAGATGTGAACATCCATCTTGGAGTTGTACAGGTTAGCCTGGTCAATCTTGCCCTTGAAGTCGCTGTTGAACTTGTTCTGGAACTTTTCAGAGCAGTAGTCACGAACGTATTCTTCAACAGTAACCTTTTCACTGTTCTTGGCATCAACGCCTTCCAGCGGAACAAGGCCATCGGAGCTAAGCAAGTCATCCAAGGTAGCCATACCACCCACGTCATTCACCATGGGGAGCTTCACATCCATAGCGAGGGTCGGGCCAAGGTGAGAGCTGTGGCCAGGATACGGTTCCTTGCCGCTGCCTTCCTTGGTATCGAAGGAGCCACCAATCAAGGTTTCAACTTCCTTACCGGTAGAGGGGTTCTTAATGCTTACAGCATAGGTTTCACCTTCCTTCGGCGGGTTGGAAGCGTAGTATCTGTCAACGCGATCCTGGGTCATCTCGGTAACCGGGTTCACCACTGCCACGTCAAGATCCTTACCGTCCTTCATGATCACGAAGATGGTGTCAGAAGCTTCGTTGCCGGCCTTGTCCTTATAGAAGCGGACAATGGAGTTGAAGCCCTTTTCAAGGCCCTGAGTAGTCAGGGTATCCTGGATAACGCCATCCACAGACCAGACCACGTTCACGAAGTTGGAGCGGATTACAGCACCGCCTTCGGGGCTGAGAATTTCAACCTTCGGGCCAACCTTGTCGAGAACGATGAATACAGAGGTAGAAGCAGCATTGCCGTACTTGTTCACGAAGGTGTAGGATACATTGTAACCGGTATCGCCTTCGTCGTTCTTGATGATGTTACCCTTTTCGTCAACAACGTAGCTAACAGTCACGGTGTTGCCAGTGGTTTCATCAACATAGTCGTAAGTCACGGTCAAAGCACCAGTGGAAATCTGCGGGACCTTGGAACCAGAATTGGAGCCGCTAGAAGAACCGCTGCTAGAGCTAGAGTTGTGGCTGCCGGAGCTAGAGCTGGAGGGGTTCTTGTTGGGGTTCTTGCTGGGATCCTTGTTAATGGCCTCAACACCAGCGGTAGTCAGCAGGTTACCATCGGTATCGGTAACCAGAGCTTCACCAGTCAAGGCGTCAGCCTTGTAGGAAATGGTCACATCCTTGCCACCGATAGTGGTTACGTAGGAAACGGTAATCACTTCGATGGAATCAATCTTGCCCTTGCTACCAACCACGGGGACCTTGACAGGATTGCCAGACTTGTCCGTGTTGTAAGATACGGTATAGGTCTTTCCATCAACCTTTTCTTCGTAAGAAACCTTGACCTGATCGTCGTTCATCGGGACGCGAGAAACACCAGAGCTCGGGTTTTCATTCAGGATGAGCTCACCCTTAACCTTGTTGACCTGCGTGTAGGTGTCCTTAGATACATGTACAGTATCCAGGTCAACCTTGACGGTGAACGTATCGGTCTTGCCAGAAGCAGGATCCAGCACAGTCACAACAACGTCGTTCTTGTTGGAGTTGACATAGATGTTAGTGTCAGCCTTATCGGTTCCCTGAACAACGGTGTAGATGTTATCGGCTTCGGTTGCATCGGAACCTGCGGTAACAGTAACAATCGGAGTTGCATCGCTAAAGAAGATTACCACGGTATCAGAGCCAGCTTCGTTCTTAGCCGGATCCTTATAGGTGATAATGATGCAGTTCGGACCATCATGGAGAGTGGTATCCATAGACATCTCTACCCCATCCTGAGTCCAAGTAATGGTGTTGTCAGGAATGTTGGTGTAAAGGGTGTCGTGACGGTCTGCGATGTCCTTCTTGGTCCAGGTAGAATCAGAGTTATCAACCTTGGTAATTTCAACCACAGACTTTTCGATTACATCCTTAACCTTGATGGTGACTGTTGCTGTATCGGCATAAGTACCATCGGAAACCTGAACCTTGATAGTGTAGACAGAGTCGGTTTCGTAGTCCAGAGGTTCGGCAACCTTGATGGTACCATCCTTCTTGACATCGAACTTTTCACATGCCTTGGAACCGGTTTCGCAAATCGGAGTGAAGGTCAGTTCGCTGTATTCCTTCCTGGTATCCGGATCTTCAGCTACGATCTTGCCAACAGA
Source organism: Fibrobacter sp. (assembly GCA_024398965.1). NCBI lineage: Bacteria > Pseudomonadati > Fibrobacterota > Fibrobacteria > Fibrobacterales > Fibrobacteraceae > Fibrobacter > Fibrobacter sp. Next base: position 14,715 of record JAKSIF010000010.1, read on the forward strand.
ATCACCGGTCTTGATATTTTCGTTCACGGTGAACTTCTGGTCATCAACAGTCGGAGCTTCGTTTACGTCACCAACCTTAATAGTAATGGTAGTATCCTTCTTGATGCCAGTCGGATCAGTTACAGAAACCTTGATATTGAAGGACGGAGTCGTTTCGTAATCAAACTTGGTGCTATCCTTAACAAGGATCTTACCATCTTCGGTAACAGTCACAAATTCGCTGGTGCCGATCAGAGCATAAGTACGTTCTTCCTTGTTTTCCGGGTCATCGAGGTCTTCAGAGGTAATGGTGCCAATCAGGTCCTTGTTACCCGGATTTTCGGGGATTTCAAATTCGGTAGAAGTAATGTACGGATCTTCCTTGATGTTGGTCAAGGCGATGTGCATGGTATCCACCACAAAGAGTTCCGGCTGCTTCTTGTCCTGGACCTTCACAACCAGGATGTAGGAATCCTTGTCATCTTCGTAGTTGAAGGACTTCTTGGTCGTGATAACACCAGCTTCGTCAACAGCGAACAGAGTGGTATCGCCACCGACGGCAATGACCATGTTGTCTCGGAAGCTCGGATCCTTTGTATCCAGGTCGTCACCCCACTTGATGGTATCCACAACGGAACCCTTCTTGTTGTGTTCCGGGAATTCGAAGTCCTGCTTTACAATGACCGGAGCTTCGTTCACGTCGATGACACTGATGATACGGACAACGGAATCCTGACGATCGGTTGCGTCGGTCACGATCAAGGTAACCTTGTGTTCCGGATTAATGGTTTCGTAGTCAAGCTTGCTGCTATCCTTGACGAATACAACAACCTTATACTTGTCGCCATCCTTAGCCAATTTCACATCGAAGAGGGAATCCACACCAGTCTTGTTGACGTCCTTCAAGGTCGGAACAAGCTTTGTAACCTGGTCTTCATCCGGGTCTTCAACAACATACTCAAACACAACGGTATTGGTCGGAACGTTTTCTTCCACACCGACTGTCAGGATCTTGCCATCCTTGTCGCCGCTACCGCTAGAGCAGTTGGCAACACACTTCTTGTCGTCTTCAGTATCGTCCTTACCATTGTCGTCATCGTCAACCACAATCGTCGGGTTTTCATCCTTGTCGTTCAAGGTAATCTTCACAGTAACGGTGTCAGCCATGTTTTCGAAGCCATGAGCCTTACCATTGTCAGTTACGATAACCTTGACCACGTAGATACTATCCTTTTCGTAGTCGAGGGCATTGTCCTTGTTAACGGTAATTACGCCGTTTGCGTCAACCTTGAAGATTTCTGCATCGCCCTTGCCGTCCTTGTCGTCGCCATCGGCCAGAGTGTAAGTGAGTTCAGCCCACTTATCCGGGTCGGTTGCAACAGCTACGCCAACGGTGTCGCCAATCTTGGAATTTTCATCAACACGGAGGCCATCCTTCTTGAGTTCTTCCTTGTTGACGAAGGTCGGGGCTTCGTTCACGTCCTTGACCTTAATAATACGGACCAGGGTGTCGGCAACATTCTTGTCGGTCTTGTCGTAAACAATGACAGACACATTGTAAATAGAATCGATCTTTTCGTAATCAAGCTTGGAGCCGTCACGTACAGAAACCACGACCTTGGAAGATGCTTCATCCACAGGCACAACTTCAATCTTGAAGAGAGAGTCTGCAATGTAAGGCTTGGTGGTACCATCCTGAACCAGGGTGGCAGCAAGCTTTTCAAGGTCACCCTTGTCTTCGTCCTTTACGACGTAGGCAAAGACAACGGTATTGGTCGGAGAGTTTTCATCGATACCCACGGTAACAACACGCTTGTCGTCAGACGGATCGTTAGGATCGTCTTCGCAATTTTCAAGGCAGTTGTCATCAGAGTCGTCATCGCCATCGCCGTCACCGTCGGGGATGATTTCCGGATTTTCATTCTTGTCGTTCAAGGTAATGGTTACAACCACGGTATCGGCCATGTTTTCGAAGCCATGAGCCTTACCATTGTCGGTTACGATAACCTTGACCACGTAGACGCTATCCTTTTCGTAGTCGAGGGCCTTGTCCTTGTTAACGGTGATCACGCCGTTTGCGTCAACCTTGAAGATTTCTGCATCGCCCTTGCCGTCCTTGTCGTCGCCATCGGCCAGAGTGTAAGTGAGTTCAGCCCACTTATCCGGGTCGGTTGCAACAGCTACGCCAACGGTGTCGCCAATCTTGGAATTTTCATCAACACGGAGGCCATCCTTCTTGAGTTCTTCCTTGTTGACGAAGGTCGGGGCTTCGTTCACGTCCTTGACCTTAATAATACGGACCAGGGTGTCGGCAACATTCTTGTCGGTCTTGTCGTAAACAATGACAGACACATTGTAAATAGAATCGATCTTTTCGTAATCAAGCTTGGAGCCGTCACGTACAGAAACCACGACCTTGGAAGATGCTTCATCCACAGGCACAACTTCAATCTTGAAGAGAGAGTCTGCAATGTAAGGCTTGGTGGTACCATCCTGAACCAGGGTGGCAGCAAGCTTTTCAAGGTCACCCTTGTCTTCGTCCTTTACGACGTAGGCAAAGACAACGGTATTGGTCGGAGAGTTTTCATCGATACCCACGGTAACAACACGCTTGTCGTCAGACGGATCGTTAGGATCGTCTTCGCAATTTTCAAGGCAGTTGTCATCAGAGTCGTCATCGCCATCGCCGTCACCGTCGGGGATGATTTCCGGATTTTCATTCTTGTCGTTCAGGGTAATCTTCACAGTAACGGTGTCGGCCATGTTTTCAAAGCCACGGTCCTTACCGTTGTCGGTTACGATAACCTTGACCACGTAGATGCTATCCTTTTCGTAGTCGAGGGCATTGTCCTTGTTAACGGTGATTACGCCGTTTGCATCAACCTTGAAGATTTCTGCATCGCCCTTGCCGTCCTTGTCGTCGCCATCAACCAAGGTGTAAGTGAGCTCAGCCCACTTATCCGGGTCGGTTGCAACAGCAACGCCAACGGTGTCGCCAATCTTGGAGTTTTCATCAACACGAAGGCCATCCTTCTTGAGTTCTTCCTTGTTGACGAAGGTCGGAGCTTCGTTAATGTCGCGAACATGAATATCCTTGGTCAAGGAAGCTACGCCATCAAGAGTATCCTTAAGGGTAAGGGTGATGTTGAAGACGGAGTCGCCACGGGCATCCATGATAGCTTCAAAGTCCAGAAGTTCATTGATTTCAGTGGTCTCGTCACCATTGTTCTTAACGAACAATTCGATGAACATGGAATCATTGTCATCAGACACCAGACGGATACCGAACAGATCTTCAGCAGATACCTTGCCGTCAACCTTCTTGTTGTCTACGAAGGAAACGCTGAGCTGTTCAAGGCCATCGTAGCCGTCTTCGTCGTGAATCGGCCAGGTCTTGATAACAAAGTCAACAGGACGGTTTTCCTCAACATCGTAGAACAGCTTGCCATCGTCATCGATAGTCGGATCTTCGTTTTCATCATTAATCTTGATGGTCACTGTAGCTTCAGAGGACTTGGAAGGTTCGCCCTTATCGGCAACGGTAATCTTCACCTCAATAGACGGCTGAGTTTCATAATCGAATTCTGCATCCTTCTTCACGGTAATCACACCGGTTTCAGGATCAATGTCAAAGTACTTGTTGTCTTCAATAGTATAAACCAAGGTACCATTGGGCACGGTATCGCGGTCAATATCAGAGGCGTTGACGCCTTCCTTATCGCCCTTCTTCCAACCATCGGGAAGAGCCTTGTCACCACCCTTGGCAAATTCGCTCACTGCGAACACCTGACCTTCAGCGACTACGTTTTCTTCGTTTTCATCAAGAACAATAATGTCCTTGGTCAAGGAAACAGATTCGTTGTCATGGTCGGTCAGGGTAATGGTCACATTGAAGACGGAATCGCCATTGGCCTTAAGGATTTCTTCAAAGTCCAGAAGTTCATTAATCTCGGCAGTCTCGTCACCGTTGTTCTTAACGAACAGGTCTACATGCAGGGAGTCGTCATCGCCCTTATAGACCTTGACGTCAAAGATGTCGGTCGCCTTGACAGCACCTTCTACAGTACCGTTATCGACCAGGGTCACAGACACGTTTTCTGCAGTTTCTGCTTCATCCGGGTCAATGATTGTCCAGGATTTGAGAATGGTTTTAACAGGAGCATTTTCGCTAATGACATAGCTAGGCTTACCGTCATCGTTGAACTTAGGAGTTTCGTTTTCATCACCAATCTTGACAGTCACTACAGCTTTAGAGGACTTGGAAGGTTCGCCCTTATCGGCAACGGTAATCTTCACCTCAATAGTCGGCTGAGTTTCGTGGTCAAATTCAGCACCCTTCTTCACGGTGATCACACCGGTTTCAGGATCGATATCAAAGTACCTGTTGTCTTCAATCGTGTAAACCAAGGTACCATTGGGCACGGTATCGCGGTCAATGTCGGAAGCGCTGACGCCTTCCTTGTCACCTTCCTTCACCCAACCCTCGGGAAGAACCTTGGTTCCTTCTGTAGCAAGTTCACCAACTTTAAATACTTGATTTTCAGCAACTACGTTTTCTTCGTTTTCATCAAGAACAACGATGTCCTTGGTCAAGGTTGCAGTCTTGCCGTCATGGTCAGTCAAGGTAATGGTCACATTGAAGACGGAATCACCATTGGCCTTAAGAATTTCTTCAAAGTCAAGAAGTTCATTAATCTCGGCAGTCTCGTCACCGTTGTTCTTAACGAACAGATTTACATGCAGAGCATTGTCTTCGCCCTTATAGACCTCGACGCCAAAGATATCGTTTGCCTTGACAGCACCTTCTACAGTACCGTTATCGACCAGGGTCACAGACATGTTTTCTGCAGTTTCTGCATTATCCGGGTCAATGATAGTCCAGGACTTGAGAACGGTATCTACAGGAGCATTTTCACGAACAACATAGCTGGGCTTACCGTCATCGTCGAACTCGGGCTTTTCGTTGACATCGCTCAACTTGATAGTCACCTCAACAGAAGTTCCCTTAATCGTAGCAGGATCTTCGCCATCGCCACCATCAGAAACTAGAACACGTACAACATAGATGCTATCCTTTTCGTAATCAAGTTCAGCATCTTCCTTAACGTAGATAACGCCATTTTCATCAATTACAAACGGCAAATCTTCATCGGAACCTTCCACAGCATGAATGGAGTAGGTAAGTTCAGCGAAGGTCTTAATTGCGCTGTTCTTATCCGGATCCGTTGCGATAAAACGACCATCATCTTCATCTGCAACCGGATCACCGTCTTCAGGTACGACGGTATGAACACGGACACCCTTTGCATCTTCCGGAACTGTAAAGAACTGTTCCTCAGCTTCGGGAGCGTCATTTTCATCAACGAGAGAAATTGTTACGAGACCAGTATGGCTCTTCTTGCCGTTTCCATCAGTGGTTGCGGCATCATCCGTTACAGTAACTTTCAGTGTATAGGTAGGCAGAGTTTCAAAATCAAGTTCAGCAGTGCTCTTTACAGAAACAGAGCCGTCTTCATTGACTTCAAACAGAGCAGACACAATGTTGTAGTATTCTTCAGTATAATCCTCATCGAAGGCCTTGCTGAGTTCATACTTCATTACATCACGAGGTTCTGTTTCTGCAACAGGAGAATCCTTTTCCACGTCGGTTGCGGTAATGGAACCTTCAACCTTATGAGTGTTTTCACCAACCAGAATTACAGATTCATTCAACACCGGCGGATCGTTTTCTGGATCAACATGAATTGAAATCAACCCCAAATCACTATCTTGTTTCGAAACGGAGGAATTTCCTTCCACATCCATCACAGTAAATACAAACGTTGTGTAAACGCCATCACGACTGTACTCATCTTTGTCATTGATGTACTTGAAATCACCATTGGCCAAACGTTCCAAAGCAATAAAGGATCCAGCAACAACAGGTTCTCCTCCAAGAGTGAGAACGCCCTTTTCAGGAAGTACTGTAATGGTGATACCACTCTGTTCATACATGCCCTTATAGAAGAAATCTTCTGCTGAGAATGCGTGAATATGGTCCTCTAGCATGCGAACAGAAGCCGGCTTGGTAGACGGATTTTTCTGAGCATCCTGCAATCTCAAGTCAAAATAACCTTCACGGACGTTGCCATCAAGCACGGCGCCACTCAAGTTCATCACATGAAGACGAATCATTTCGTCAGGTTCAACCACGTCATCAATTTTCACATTAATGTGAATGCTTTCGTTTCTGCTATTCACGTCAGCAGAATCGGTACCAGCCCAGATAACAACCTGGGCAGCCTTATTTTCGGAGCAAAGCGGGAACGGATAGGGGTTCACTTCAGATTGATCAACGGTAATATCTGCTGCACTGGCAACATTCGAATATTCGTTAGTCAAATATTCAAAGCAGTAGTCGAAGTAGACGTTGACCTTAGTCTTTTCACTCAGCTTAACAGGAACCGGCACGAAGGTATCGTTTTCCTTAAAGACCAGAGAAGCAAAAACCTCGGGAGTAAAGCCAAGGATAGGAGGATCGAACGGCACATAGCGGAAGCCAGAGCCATCAAAGAAAGCATTAACGTCAATGACGTCAGCGAGCAACTGACCAGCCAAAGTCATGGACTGCCTTACAGTGATTGTGCCCGTAGAAATAAAGGTTCCCTGAATAACATCGCCTTTCTGCATTGCAGCCCAGTCAATATTTTCCGTCGTATAGAACAAAAGATTTCCGGCGTAATCGGAATTCTTGACAGGAGTTGCAGAACCGGACACCCACTGGAGTTTTTCTTCATCATACACAGCATCCTTGTCCATATAAGACACGATAATCTGGTTATGAGAAGGAATACCTCCCTTGAAGCCATTGGTGAGGAAAATTCTAGTCAGACGACCACCATAGGGCATGCGAACTTCAAGAAGGTTCTCGTTCGTAAACTGGATATGGTCGATAATGATGTCGTATGTGCCAGCACCCTTAGGAACATCAATCGTCGGATGACCGAAAGGATATGCAGCACCCTTGAGTTGGTCGCGGTTATTATTTGTCTCGATAGCCGGATAAACAACAGCTTCGTTAGCTCCAAGCTTCGGGATCCTCAAATCAGTGTTAATCTGCGGAACAGTTGAAGGACAGTTTTCGTACTCCGCACCCACAAACTGATGGTCAGGATCGTTATGAGCCTTGAGGTATTCATTATTCGCTGTCCCCTTTACACACTGCGTCCCCAAAATAAGGTTTGCAGAACCACGCCAGTTGGCCTCCTGGTTGATGGTGATATTCCCAAGGACACGAACCGGACCTGAGGTCAAGGAGTCATTTCCATCACTCATGATCAGGTTACCACCAACAAGCACCGGACCACCGATAGTATGCTTGTTGTTACCATTATGCAGGTCAAGGTTACCATCCGCAGTACCAAACCAACCAGACTTATCCGGTACAAGGATTTGCTGACCAGAGAAGTTGATTCCATGGGCACCAAACATCTTGTACTTCATCAGGTCTTCCCAGAAGCCCTGCTGCTTGGAATCATCGATACCGTCAAAGTACAACGGAGCTACATCCGCAGCCATTGCAGGTACCACCATAGCCAAGGCCAGGGTCAATTTTCTAAGCAAATTCTTTCCAAAACTCATATTTCATCTCCTTCGATGAAATTCATCAGCACTTATTCCATATTGGAATATAAGAAACAAGTACTAATTTTTACACATTTTCAAACTTTAAATATAGAAAATAAGTTTTCAATTGTAACGATTTATCAACAGCAAATCCCCAAAACCGTTGTATTTACTACAATGTGTGATAAAAAACACGGTATTTTCCATCGCCGTGCAAGTTTTTTAACAACTTTTCGTATCACGCAAATTTTCTAGGAGCGTGCAAAAAAAACAGCCCCCGAAGAGGCTGTTTTCAAATTTTTACTTGTTTTTCAAGATATTTTCGTATAAATTCGGTCACTTTTTCGAAGGACGCTTGTAACCGAAGGGCTTCAGGAGGTCATCATTGGTCTTAACCACATCACCCTTCTTCTTGCCAGAGGCATCGTCCACCGGGGGCAAGGTGCAGTGCAGCTTAGACCGGATGTCCACCTCAACCTTGTACAGATAGGCACCAGTAGCATAGAGCTTGCCAGATTCGGCGCGCACATTGCCATCCTTATCCGGTTTCATCTCGAAGAACATCTGCAGGAGACCAGCCTCGTTGGTAAAGTCCGGATCATTCAGCGGCTGGGTAAAGCTGTAGTAGTCCACGAAGTTACCCAAGGTGGTATAGATCCATACATGGACCTTCATCTTGGTATCGTAGAGGCTTGCCTTGTCAAAGCCGTTCTTGTAGTCGAACTTGGTATCGCAGTATTCGCTAGCATACTTCTCCACAGAAACCTTACGGCTGCCCTTGGCATCCACACCTTCCAGGGCAACAAGTCCGTCAGGACCAATGAGGTCGTCCAGGGTAGCAAGTCCGCCAATGGAATTAACCACAGGGAGCTTCACATCCATAGCCAAAGTCGGGCCAAGGTGAGAGTGGTGTCCCGGATAAGGTTCCGCACCGCTTCCATCCTTAGTGTCGAACGAGCCACCGATCAAGGTTTCAACTTCCTTGCCTGTGGTCGGATTCTTGATGCTTACAGCAAAGGTTTCGCCTTCCTTCGGCGGGTTGGATGCATAGTACCTGTCTACGCGGTCCTGGTCCATTTCAGTAACCGGGTTAACAACAGACACTTCAATATCCTTGCCATCCTTCATGATTACGAAGATGGTATCGGAAGCTTCGTTACCAGCCTTATCCTTGTAGAAACGGACAATGGAATTGAAGCCCTTTTCAAGGCCCTGGAGTGTCAAGGTATCCTGTTCTACCCCATCCACAGTCCAGACCACTTCAACGAAGTTGGCGCGAATAACAGCACCATCTACAGGAGACAGGATTTCCACCTTGGGCGGAGCCTGGTCAAGAACAATGAATACAGACTGGGTAGCGGAGTTGCCATACTTATTGGTAAAGGTGTAAGATACAGAATAGCCTATGTCTCCAGAACCATTCTTGATCATGTTTCCCTTTTCATCCACTGCATAAGAAACTGTTACTGTCTTTCCTGTTGCGTCTACATAATCATAGGTGACACTAAACAAGCCAGTTTCCTTGGTGTCTGAGTCAGAGTAGAGTTTTCCATTGGAATCAACGGACAAGGGGGCTCCTGTTGCGCCATCGGCCTTGTAGGACACTACAACATCCTTACCATCGACCTTGGTTGTATAGGACACCGTAATGATTTCCACGGAATCAACCTTTCCCTTTGCATTGACAACCGCAGTCTTGCGAACTTCACCATCATTGTCAGTATCATAGGATATGACTACATCCACTCCACCAATCTTCTCGGCGTAACTTACCTTGACATCGGTTCCATTCACAGGAGTCTTAACCATACCGGAGCTCGGATTTTCGTTCAGAACCGGACCATCCTTAACAACAGACTTCATGGTTTCGAAAGACTTGCTGGGTACATCCACGGAACCAAGATCAAGCTTCACCACAAAGGACGAATCCTTGCCGTTGACCGGATCTTTCACAGAAACCTTAATGTCGTTCTTTGTGCTGTTGACGTAGATGTTTGTATCCTTTGCATCAGTACCTTCAACAATCGTGTAGATGTTTCCAGCCTCGTTCGAGTCTGCATTTGCTTCAACAGTCACAATGGGCGCAGCTGTACTCAGATAGACAATAACCGTATCTGCGGCAGGGCCATCCAATTCTGGATCATCAAAGACCTTGATAATGACATTCTTACCTTCAGTAAGGGTGGTATCGACACAGAGTTCCTGCTTAGCACCATTGAAGGAGCAGAATAGTTGCATATCCTCAAGATTCGTGTAAATGACGTCAGGATTCTTCCAGGAAGAGTCCGCATTATCAGCCTCGGTAAACTTGATATCAGAGGGCTTAACATCGTCTATAGAAACGGTCACCTTCTTTGTAGACTTACCGCCATGGCCATCGGAAACTTCAACAACCAAAACTTCCGTCGGATTGGTTTCATAGTCTAGCTTTGCTCCGTCCTTCACGGTAACCACACCATCTTCAGAAAGTTCAAAGAACTTGGAAGGTTCAGTCAACTTGAAAGTCAAGTTTGTATCACCGGCATCAACATCTGTTGCCTTCAAGGTATCCACAACGGTCCCAGACTTAGCAGTTTCCTTAACAGAGATTTTGTCCGTGATGATTACAGGATTTTCATTCACGTTTTCCAGGTTGATTGTGATAGTCTTGGTTACGGTCAAGGCTGAATCAGTAGCATCAGTCACCGCAACTTCCAAAGTGTAGACCAGCGGGTCCTTTTCATAATCAAGATCCTTACGGGTCATGATTACACCTTCCGGAGTAACATAAAATACGTCGGTATCGCCACCTACGGCAGTAACAATATTCTGAGTGTATTCTGCGGAATCATCCAAGTCTCCCGTTTCAACGGTTCCAACAGTTGCACCAACACCACTATTTTCGGGAATAGCGAATTTCTGTTCTTCAAGGGTGGGCATTTCATTAACATTTTCAAGAGTAATGGTCATGGTCTTGGTAACTGTCAATGTAGGATCGGTAGTATCCGTAACTGCGACGGTCAAGGTGTACACAGAAGGATCTTTTTCGAAATCCAGATCCTTACGAGTCTTGATAACACCATCAGAAGAAACAGTGAATACAGCGGTATCACCGCCAACAGCAGTAATTACATTGTTCTTGGTAAATTCAACAGCCTTATCCAAGTCACCAGCAACGATGGTACCTACGGTAAAGCCTTCGCCACTATTTTCTTCAAGATTGAACTTTTGATCGGCAAGAGTCGGCGTTTCATTGACATTGACCAAGGTAATCGTCATGGTCTTCGTTACAGAAAGCTTCGGATCATGAGCATCTGCAACCTGAACAATCAATGTATAGGAGGACGAATCCTTTTCAAAGTCAAAATCCTTCTTTGCTGTGATAACACCTTCTGCAGACACATTGAACAGAGCTGTATCACCGCGTACTGCAGTAACGATGTTATTTGTCAGGGCAACAGCCGTATCTAGGTCACCATATTCAATGGAGCCTATAACATACCCCTTACCCTTGTTTTCTTCGAAAGCGAACTTCTGGTCTGCAAGGGTCGGCATTTCATTGACATCATTAACCACAATGGTCAAAGTCAAGGACGTCGCCTGAATATCATCCACCTTACCAGTGGATGCACTCTTGTCGGAAACGATTGCCTTAATTTCGATGGTGGTCTTGTCCATTTTTTCATAGTCAAGGACAACACCGTCCTTAATGGTAATCACACCCGTAGCAGGATTCATGGCAAACAGGGAATCAACTAACGCAAAGTTTACATCGGCAGGATCAAAGGTATAGACGAATTCATCGTCATCAACATCAAAGACCTTGATCGCGCCCTGCAGAGTTTCTCCGGCAGGAGTATTTTCATCAACTGTGAAGACAGTATTCTTTGCAGAAGGAGGGTCGTTAACCGGGGTAACGGCGATACTAATCGTTGCTGAGCCAGAAACATTACCCATGACATCTTCTACAGCGAAGTTAAAGGAAGCATATTCTTCCTCATCATACTTGTCTTTGACGGCAACAAACTGCAAATCGCCAATGCTGTCAACAGGAATCCGCACATGCTTTGTGCTAGAAACCTTTACTGTATCACCCTTATAGAGAAGGGCTCCGTTATTCACATTGCCCTGAATGACAATGCCCTTCTGGCTTACAGGAGCCAAGGCTGTGGATTCGTAATAGAAGTCTGTAGATTTAAAGGTAAAGGCAGAATCTTCCTGGGCTACAACAGCAGCATCCTTAGTAAGAGGAGGGTTATTGGAGTTGGCTACAACCAATTCGAAATAGCCTTCACGTTTGTTACCAGGAAGAACCGCGCCGCTCAAATTGAACACTTTAAAATGAAGCGTTTCGGGAAGTTCATTAATTGTATCTGCAGCCACATTGATATACACATTGAAGGCAGAGTCAGGATACAGATGTCCTGCAGTAATTTTAACAATACCGGAATCACGGATTTCATTAATGGAGGAAATCGTTACGCTGTCTTCCTCATATACGGTATCCTTGGCCAAGCACAAAGGAAGCTTGGCAAGTTCAGTTACATTAAAGTCTTCCAAGGAGGCTGTAGATTCATCGAGATCAAAGCAATAGTTGAAATAGACATTGCTATTTGCCTTTTCCGACAGTTTAATTGGAACCTTGGAATCTTCATTATTTTCAGGGAAAGTTCCCTGAGCAAGGGCAGTGGGATCCAAATCCAAAATAGGAGGATCAAAGGGGACATAACGAAAATCGCCAGTAATATCGGATTCAAAGTGCAGGCTATCTGCAACCAGCTGACCTGCCAAAACAAAGTGGTCCTTAATGGTAAAGGAGCCGCTGGTCATGAACGTACCCTGGTAGGAAGGTTCTATAAGAGCATCCCACACGATGTCCTTATTCGTATAGAACAGCACATTACCTGCATACTGCTTATTCGTCACATACGTAGCATTAGCCGGGATGAAATTTTCCCAACTACCGGAAGCACTATTCCAAGTCGCTTCGGGATTCACGTACACAACCTGGATAATACCGCTGTTTACGGAAGCATCAATATTGATTCCATTTTCCACATAGAAGCGAGAAAGACGGCCATCCTTATGGTCCGCATTCTGCGCTCCAGAGGGCATTCTAATGTAGAGATATTTGTGCTTTGTATGCGCTAATGTTATTTCGCTCAGGTATTCATCGTAAATCTTTTGAGTAGTATCCAGAATAGGCGGCACATCCAGGTAGAATACTTCTCCATCCACGTTATCGGTCATGATAACAGGTTTCAGTTCCACACCAGCAGGGACATCCCACTTGGGAACCGTCAAGTGAACATCAACATTGGGAACTTCTGCGGGGCATTTTTCATAGCCGTCTTCGGCAAAAGGAGCGTAAACATCCCCCTTGACGTTAGCCATCCAACGAACTGTTGAAATATTGACGTTATTGGGATCCGCACCAGCAATTACAACGTCACCCTTGACACAATAATCACCTTCATAAACAGTACTAGGAGCATTGTACCAACTGGCAAGACCAACATTACCAAGAACCCTAGCTGGGCCCATCAACAATGTATCACGATCAGGACTTGTGTTTCCAGTACTGAAGTTGAGATTACCACCAACAAGAAGTGGGCCGCCAATGGTGTGCTGACCATTGTTGAATATGATATCACCGGAGGCGGTGCCATTGAAGCCACTCACTTCGGCAATAATCACGTTGCCCTTATTAAAGTTGATTCCTACGGTTCCCCATAGTTTATACTTCATCAAATCTTCCCAGTACTGTTGTTGGGAATCTTCATCTACGCCTTCGAAGTATAGCGGAGCCACATCTGCCGCGAAAGCAGATCCAGCGAAGAGCAGGGTCATCAGCGGCAAGAAAGTTCGACTTATGTAATTCTTCAATATTTTCATGATACACTCCCCCTTTGAGGAGACTCAAACGTTTATTTATCCTTACAAAAGATATATTATAAAGAAGCCAAAGGATAACCAAATATTTACAAGTCATGGATAAAGTGACAATAATAGCCTAATTTTGCAGATTCTTGTGATGACACACGTATTTTTAACGCACATTTTGCGTTACAACTAAGCAAAAAAAGACTCAATCGTCTTGAAAAAAGGTTCAAACCTTTCTATATTGCTGGTTCCTAGGCCCTGCGCAATGACTATTTGCGGGCAAATCGCCAGGGCGAAAGCAGCAACGGACTTGCGGATTTTTATGTGCTCAGGTAGCCTAGGATTTTTTTACTAACCCGCCGGATTTCTAACCGCGGGTTATTTTTTTATAATTGCACATGGAAACGAAAGATTCCCCGACTCCGCTTTCTTAATTGTTAATTGTTAATTGTTAATTGTTAATTGTTAATTGTTAATTGTTAATTGTTAATCTTTCATCCTTCATTCTTCATTTTTCATTTTTCACCATGATTCTCTGGACCATTCGCCACACCAAGCCCTACAATCCCAACGACCTCTGCTACGGCCGTCTGGATTTTGACGTCTCCCCCACCTTCGAAGAAGAAAGCGACGGCGCCATCAAGGCACTGATCGAAGCCGGAGCAAAGCCGACCAAGCTGTACGCCAGTCCACTGCTGCGCTGCAAACGACTTGCCGAAAAGGCCGGCGCAGCGGTAAGCCTTCCTGTTGAGTACCGAGACGAAATCATCGAAATCAACTTCGGCGACTGGGAAGGCCAAAAACTGAATGAAGTCCCCAAGGACCAGATGAAAAGCTGGGCAGAAGATCTGCGCGGATACCGTTTCCCAAATGGCGAAAACTTCTTCGACATAGACGAACGCGTTGGACGTCTGCTGGACACACTGGATGATGACGGAGAATTCCTTTGGGTGAGTCACGCCGGCGTTATCGCCGCACTGCAGCACTTCGCATGCGGGCTACCCAACGAACAATTCGTAGAGGGAGCCTTCAGCTACGCCATGGTAACCAAGTTCGAGTTTAAGCGCAACGCAGACGGACACTACCGCGGAACCTTTACAAAGATCCACGACGGCATCCAGATGGTACCGTTGAAGATCGGCTAGAAATCAAGCGTAAACAGAGCTTGCGCGCCACCCCTGAAATTGGGCAGCAGCGCCAGATGCAGCGGATTGTCAAAATCGCTCAGCAGGGCGTCAACCGCGGCATCACCCATAGAGTACAGATACAGCAGGGCCATGGCCCATATGTACTGGTTTCGATTCTTACGATAGTAGGTAACCCTTTCCTCGACCCTTTCGTATTCCTCGGACATGGTGGTCTCCCCCGCCATAAGATGTTTGCGATCCAGGTAGTACTCCACCATATTCTGGGAAGTCCAGATACTGGTTGCAGAACCAATCAGGCCCATGTACAAAAGACCGGCTTTTCCGAACTCCCTGTTGTACATCTGCCCAAAGCCCGGGAGAATCGCCCAAAGCACAGCACTCTTCATGCTCTTGAGTTCCACACTCCGGTGATTGTTGTTGTACCAGATACCAAAAGCATCGAACATTCCGTACAGGTGCAAGCCATAGAGCCAGGCAGTCTCTGCCTTGCGCAAGTCTTCCTGTTCCATTTTCTTGTCGTTGTACGCACGAACTCGGTTCAGGTTCTCGTTGCGTTTAGCCTGAAACACGGCAATGCTATCCCTAGGAGGATTGTCGAAAAGAAGCTTTGTGTAGTAGGATACGGAATCCCGGAACGGCGCGGCCTGTTCCAGCACCCGGTCGTACTGGTAGGACTTGTTGAACACCACCTCGTAGAACAGTGCTAGTTCGATACCTGTAATGAACCCTCCACGGACATAATGCTCTGTGTAGTACTGGCCTCCACCGGGCAAGATACTGAGCAGCATGGTTACAGCAAGAGAATTACGTTCCGTGGGAATATCCCACTCGTTAACCTTCAAGGAGTCTATCGCCTCAATGCCGGTAACTCCCTTCTGCAGAGGATCTGCAGAATAGGCAGAAACCGATAGCACAAGGGCCATCGCTAGACCGACCATCAAGGAACGTAACAACATTGCCGAAAATATAGATAAATGGACTTTGATAAAGGTAAACCACAGGGAAAGATGCCCGCCAGAAGGAATTTTTTTATTTTTTTTGACGGAGTCTACTCCGTGTCATTTTATGACACTATCTGTTTGTATATTTGTAACATCAAAGGAAATGATAATGGCAAACGAAAACATCCAAGAACTTGCAAAGGCTGTCAAGGAAGCCCTGGAATCCAGGGGCGAAATGATGGCCACTGCGGAATCCTGCACGGGCGGCCTCATTGCCAGCACCATCGTAGACATTCCCGGTTCCTCCGCGGTTCTTGCCGGCGGCGTTGTCGCCTACCAGAACCATATCAAGGTGCAGCTTCTGGATGTTCCCGCAGACATTATCGAAAAGCACGGCGTCGTGAGTGCAGAAACTGTCGCCGCCATGGCCGAAGGAGCCCGCAAGAAATTCGGGTGCCAGTGGGCCGTGGCCACCACAGGCATCGCAGGTCCCGGTGGAGCCGAACCCGGCAAACCCGTAGGAACCGTATGGATGTGTGTCAACAGTTGTTTGCAAAATGAGGTTTTTTGCGAAGTTTTTCCTGGAAACCGGTCCGAAGTACGTGAAAAATGCGTGTATACAATATTGAGCAGGTTACTTTTTTTGTTAAATAGACAAAAAAGCACTTGCACAAGTGAACACTAGTTATTATATTTAAAAACAGATAAAACAAAATACGGAGTCAATCATGGCTAAGAAGATGAATGTACCAGGCGCAAACCCCATTAGCAACCTTTCCGCAGATAAGGCCAAGGCTGTAGAAGCAGCCATCGCACAGATCGAAAAGAATTATGGTAAAGGTTCCATCATGGCCCTGGGTCAGCAACCTATCGAAGATATCCCCGTTATCCCCTCCGGCTGTATCCAGCTGGATATGGCCCTGGGCGTAGGCGGTTTCCCCCGCGGCCGAATCATCGAAATCTACGGACCCGAATCTTCCGGTAAGACAACCCTTACTCTCCACGCCATTGCCGAAGCCCAGAAGCTTGGCGGTGTGGCAGCCTTCATCGATGCGGAACACGCCTTCGACGCAGTCTATGCTCGCAAGCTGGGGGTAGATATCGAATCTCTCCTGGTATCCCAGCCCGACACTGGCGAACAGGCTCTCGACATTGCCGAAACCCTGGTCCGTTCCGGCGCCATCGACATTATCGTTATCGACTCCGTGGCAGCGCTTGTTCCCCAGGCCGAAATCAACGGCGAAATGGGCGACAACCACGTAGGCCTCCAAGCTCGCCTCATGAGCCAGGCTCTCCGTAAGCTCACCGGCATTCTCTCCAAGTCCAACACCTGCATGCTGTTCATCAACCAGCTGCGCATGAAGATCGGTGTCATGTTCGGCAATCCCGAAACCACTACCGGTGGTAACGCACTTAAGTTCTACGCCACCCAGCGTATCGATATCCGTCGTATCGCCGCCATCAAGGACGGCGAAGACGTCATCGGTAACCGCACCCGCGTAAAGATCGTGAAAAACAAGGTCGCCGCACCCTTCACCCAGTGCGAATTCGACATTCTCTACGGCTGCGGCATCTCCCGCGAAGCCTCCATCCTGGATCTGGCTACCGAAATGGACATCGTCCAGAAGAGCGGTTCCTGGTTTAGCTACAACAACGAACGCATCGGCCAGGGTCGCGAGAACACCCGCCTCTTCCTGAAGGACAATCCGGATCTCTGCAACGAAATCGAAGAAAAGATTCGCGAAAGCATGAAGGATGTGGAACTGTTCAAGCTGAACGAAGGCGACGCTCTGGCTGCTGACGACGACATGGAAATCAGCGCCGACGAAGTTTAACAGGCTTCATCGATCTTAACAGAATTCTTCCTTAAAAAAGAACTTCGGTTTCTCTTTCTTAGCCATTGGGAGAGACCGAAGTTTTTTTACTATCTTGATAGACATGTTCAAACGTCTTTCCATTCCTGCTATGGCGGTCGCCTTGATGGCCGCATATGCAAACGGTCAGAATTCCTGTCCCAAGTTTCTGATTGGCTCCCCCATGGTCGTAAACATCGAGGGCAACTTCGTGAATGCCAAGAATTCCAGGAGCAGGATGGATGTGGAATGGCGTCACCATCCCGAAAGTCTGGACACCTTCTTCGTGAACCTGCCGGACCGCCCTAGGTTCAATTTCATTACCGCCGGTGAGTACCGTTACCTGGTGTTCCCCGACGCCAAGATCAAGCGGCAGCTGGGATTGCACCACCTGAAGGAAACCATCGGTGAAACTCCGCTGAAGCTTGACGACATGGAACTTCTTGCAAACGGGCAGTTCCTGTGCAAGGACAGCACCCAGCAGAAGCCCAACATTCTTTCGACCGCATTCTCAAATATGTGGTGGAGCCTTGTTGCCGACAGTCTGCCGCAACCGTCCCGCGTAACCACGAAAGGCGCCCGCAAGGAAGCTCGAACATTTTTCATCCGTCAGTGGAAGATTTACTCCGGCGAAAGCTTGCCCACCCTGGTAAGGCTGGAAAGCGAAAAATATAGCGGTGAAATCTGGATCCGTTCCGCCTACCCTATGCAGGCTTTGGAATCCGACCCGTTAAAAAACAACGTGGAGAAGAAATCCCCCACACCCATGCCTGACTTATTCAGAAAAATTCCTGTGAAAGGGGAAAGAAAAATACCCCTGATACTCAAGCTGAATCAGGAACTTCTGCGCGAGTGATCCATCGTAGAAATCCTTCCTGGTTCTACGCCAACCACCAACTTCAACAGTAACATTCCTTAATCCCTGATTCCAGGAGAAATGCGCACCCAAAAGGCCCTTGCCATATCCAAGGGATTCCTTTTCCACCGTGTTGTGGCTGCGCAGATAACCGGTCCTGTAGTAAGTACTTTCAAAGACAAGGGCAAGGTTTTCATTCAAGGGGAAACGTCCGTAGGTTTCCAGAACAACCAGGAAATCACGGCTGAACACAGGGATATTCAACTTGTAGTCGTAGCTCTTGCCGTCATAGTCCGTACTGACGTCTGACAAGATATAGTGAAGAACCAAGCCAAGAACAGAGCCTCTCGGGAACGAATAGTTCAAGCCCACATTCATATCGAAAAGCTGAACATAGTCAAACTCTGCGTCATCGTCCCAAACATTGTCGACGATATAGTCGGCGTTCCAAGTATCGGCGATTTTTCCGCCGTCAGCCACATCGGCTGTCACCATTTCAAGGTTCGACTTGAAGTACAGGTAACTCTCATAGGTAAAGTTGGCCTCGATCTGGGGGTTCATCTTGAAGGGACGAAGACCGATTCCTGCAGAGTACCCCCCATAGAAGGGAGAAAGATCCACGGAAGCATCCATGCGCAGATAGGTGGGTGTACGGCCAAGTCGCTCGCCATAGGACAAGGTATCCAGCGGTTCCAGCCACGTAAAGTTCACTGCGCCTTCGGCCTGAGGTAGCCACTGACCCCAGACAAAAGGGGTATTTGCGCTGAAGCCCCAGGACATATTCGGACCGTAACGGAATCCGCTTTGCGCACTTTCGTTAAAGCCGAAGGCATGAAGATTGCCTACGGCGAAGGCCATAACCAGGCCCAAAAGTTGCAAAATGTTCCTAAACTTCAGCATTTCAGTGTAAAATTAAAAATAAATTCCTCCATTGGCCGATTTAATTCTTATTTTGTGGTCATCAAATTTAGAGGAGATTATATGAAGCTTTCTCATCTATGCGTGCTCGGCATCAGCGCCCTCATGTTCTGGGGCTGCGCCAGTCGCTATTCCTCCCCCATTCTGATTGAACGCGGTGAAGGACGCAAGGAATACGAACGCGAATACTTCGCCATCAAGGAAAGTATGGGCATCGACAAGCGCTTGAAGGACGTTTTCAAGCAGGGTTACATTGAAGAAGGCATGACCAACGACATGGTTAACCTTCTTTGGGGACCTCCCGACCATGAAAAGGAAACTTCTTCCAGCTGCGTTTGGGAATACTACACTCGCGAAGGCAAGCTCATTACCCGCCTTATCTGGAAGCACCCTGACCAGGCTCGTCTGAAGGGTTACGAAGGCGAATGGATTCTGGAAAAGATCGAAGGCGACCGCTACGGTGGATCTCCGGCTCCTCAGTCCAAGCACTCCAGCAACTACTAATCCTAGTTGATTCGGTAATTTGGCAGCTCCGATACGCATCGGGGCTGTTTTTTTTAGCCCGGTCTTCCCCTGGCGGTCCATTTTTACTAAATTTAGCCCGTTAAATTTTTAAACCTCTCAAGGAGTTAATTATGCGTCAGTATATCATTGCTGGTAACTGGAAGATGAACAAGACCGTTAGCGAATCCGTACAGCTCGCTAAGGACATCGTTGAAGCCGTTAAGGACGTGAAGAAGACCGAAGTCGTCATCGCTCCAACCTACCTCGCTGCTGCTAAGGTTGCAGACGTCGTTAAGGGCACCAACGTTAAGCTCGCTATCCAGGACATCCACTGGAAGGACCAGGGCGCATACACCGGTAAGGTTTCCGTTGACATGGTTAAGGAAATCGGCGCAGAATACATCATCATCGGTCACTCCGAACAGCGTCAGTACTTCCACGAAACCGAAGAAACCGTAAACCTCAAGGTCAAGAAGACTCTCGAAGCCGGCCTCAAGCCCATCATCTGCATCGGCGAAACTCTCGACGAACGTAACGGTGGCAAGCTCGAAGCTGTTCTCTCCACTCAGGTTAAGGGCGCTTTCGAAGGCGTTTCCGCTGAAGACGCTGCTAAGTGCGTTCTCGCATACGAACCGGTTTGGGCAATCGGTACTGGCGTAACTGCTACCGACGAACAGGCTCAGGACACCCAGGCTTTCGTACGTTCCGTCGTTAAGGAAATCTACGGCGAAGCAATTGCCGAAGGCATGCGCATCCAGTACGGTGGCTCCATGAAGGGCGCAAACGCTGCTGGCCTCCTCGCTCAGAAGGACATCGACGGCGGTCTCATTGGTGGTGCAGGCCTCAAGGCTAACACCTTCATGGAAATCATCGCAGCTGCAGAAGCTAAGTAATTTCCAGCCATTTGAAACTTTTAACTACTCAAGGTATATAACACTATGACAACTCTCTTTTGGATCGGTATCGTCCTCCACGTGTTCCTCTGCTTGTTCCTCATGCTCCTCGTTCTGGTTCAGAACGACAAGATGGGTGGCCTTGCAGGTCTTGGCGGCATGACTTCTCAGTCCGCCTTCTCCACCGCTGGTGCAGCAACCTTCATCCAGAAGTTGACCCGTGTCGTTGCTGTTATCTTCTTCCTGGTGGTAATCGGCCTCGGTCTTATCGTTGCTAAGCAGGATCAGACTGTGGAAGAATCCGCCATGCAGAAGGCAACCCGCGAAAACGCAGCACAGCAGGCTCCGGCAATGCCGGCTCTCCCGACTAACTTCGGCGCACCCGCAGCAACCGATGCCGCACCCGCAGCTGAAGTTCCCGCTGCTCCCGCACCGGCTGCCGAGTAATTAAGGTTTCGAAAGAAGCTTTTGTTGTTGATTGCCGGTGCGCAAGCATCGCAGCCAACAACCGCGCGGTCGTGGTGGAATTGGTAGACACGCTAGCTTGAGGTGCTAGTGGGAGCGATCCCATGACAGTTCAAGTCTGTCCGACCGCAGTAAAAGGTCCGTCCCTTTGGGGCGGATTTTTTTATTTTAGCCCTACGGTTATCGAGGGAGGACGATTCATGATCAAGTTTTTTTTCGCGACAGCTATCTTCATTTGCGGTTGCTCATTAGATTCGGAGCGTGAGTGCCTAGAAGACAGAGATTTCTGCCTAGACTACGATATCGACCGACAAAACAACTGCATCGACGAAGACGCCTACAAGACTTGCATCCAGAAATATTCAAAAAAAGCAATGACTAACGTTGAAGAATTCTGCAAGGACCAAAGCACCTACAAGTGCAGTAATTAGCCAGAACAACGCAGCCAATCCGCTGAACAAAAGAACTGACGGTTGCTAAATTTTACCCCGTTAAAAAGGAAATCCCGTCTAGATCCTTGATTCTATCGGACCTGCTGCCCTCCAGAATGACTGGTCGAGGATAACATTGGCCGGGATGACATTTGAAGATAAAGGTTTAACATGAACAACAATTTGGTTTTTCCCGTTGGTATTCTTGGCTTTGGCGTAGAAGGCCAAAGTACGCTTCGTTACCTATTCCGTGAAGGCGTCAAGGAAATCGTCGTAATGGACAAGAACCCGGTGAACTTGCCGGAAGTTCCTGCAGGCGTAAACGTGAAGGTTTGCAGCGGAGAAAAATACATGGATGGTCTTAAGGATTGCGTAACAGTCGTTCGTTCCGCAGGCGTCTACCCCATGAGTCCAGAACTGTTCGCCTTCCAGATGAATGGCGGCATGATGACAAGCCAGATTCAGTTGTTTTTAGAACAAACTAAATCAACAAAGACCGTAGGCGTTACCGGTACTTTGGGCAAGGGCAGTACCGTCAGCATGATCAGCCACATTCTTGATAAGTGCGGCAAAGCAAATATCATCGGCGGAAACTTCGGCGTTCCTGCGCTGGACCTGCTGGAAGACGATTCCGCAGACCGCATCAGCATTCTGGAACTTTCCAGCTTCCAGCTGATGACCTTGTCTATCTCCCCGGATGTAGGCGTAGTTCTCCGCGTAAGCACAGAACATTTGGACTGGCATAAGACTGTTGAAGAATACCGCGACGCCAAGGCAAATTTGGTACGTTGGCAGAAGTCAGCAGGCACTTGCGTTTACCTGAAGGACGCAGCCCCCTCCGCAAAGATCGCAAGTGAAAGCCCCGCCCGTAACAAGCTTTCTGTAAGTGTTGCCGACGGCGAAAATGGAAGCAACGACGGCAACGCAGTTATCGACGGATCCATCCTTACAATCGGAAACGACAAACTGTTCCTCAGCGATTGCAAGGTCCGCGGCATTTACCAGCTGGAAAACATGGCTGCAGCAACCTTGGCTTGCACCGCCCTGGGCATCAAGGTGGCGGACGCTTTCGAAGCCCTCAAGAGCTACGAAACCCTCCCCTTCCGTATGGAATTCAAGGGCGAAAAGAAGGGTATCGAATTCTACAACGACAGCTACGCCACTCGCCCCGACGCAACCATCGCAGCCACCGGCAGCATGAAGCGCCCCTTCGCACTGATTCTTGGCGGTTCCGAAAAGAACGCCGACTTTACGGAACTTAGCAACATCCTGGTGAAGGACCGCCCGAACCTGAAGCGCGTAGCCCTCATTGGCGCCACTGCAGAACGCATGCTTGCCGACCTGAAGAAGGCTGGTGTAGACGCCGCCGGCATCAAGACCGCCATCTTCCCCACCCTGGAAGAAGCCTTTGCAGACAGCCTCGCTATTGGCGAAGGCGGCACCGTGATCATGAGCCCCGCTTGCGCAAGCTTCGGCCTGTTCAAGAACTACAAGGTCCGTGGCCAGGTCTTCGACAAGCTGGTCGCCGACGTGAAGTAAATCTCTGAACAGAAATCGCAAAAAAATCAAGACGGTCTACCTCAAGGCCGTCTTTTTTATAAGGCTTTCAAACATAGCGGAAAAAATCATCCGTCATTTTCGAACCGTAAAAAAAATTTGAACAAAGATAAAGCTCGGGATTGAATTTGAGGGAACAATTACCGAGCTTTTTAATTTTTTCTAAAAAAAATAAAGAAAATACGCCCTTATCCCTTTACAAGTGTCAAAAGTATTTATATCTTTGTGTCGCTCTCGAAAGAGGGCGTTCCATTAAGGATCTCGCGGTCGTGGTGGAATTGGTAGACACGCTAGCTTGAGGTGCTAGTGGGAGCGATCCCATGACAGTTCAAGTCTGTCCGACCGCAGTAGAAAAGACCCAGTGAAAACTGAGTCTTTTCTTTTTTTGTTTAATCAACAACAGCGAAAAACCCCTTAAAAATAGCGACGAAAAAAGCTATTTTTCTTCTAAATGAATCGTTTTGAACTTTTAAAGACCTCCAAGAAGTCCAAGGCCCGCCTCGGTGTGCTTCATACGGACCACGGCGACATCCATACGCCGATTTTTATGCCCGTAGGCACCGAAGCTACCGTCAAGTCGGTTACGCCGGCCCAGCTGAAAGACCTCAAGGCAGAAATCATCCTGGCAAACACCTACCACCTTTACCTGCGCCCAACCACGCCTAAGATCGCTGCTGCAGGCGGCATCCACAAGTTCATGAGTTGGGACCGCCCCGTGCTTACAGACAGCGGTGGATTCCAGGTATGGAGCCTCAAGGATCTACGCAAGATCAAGCCCGAGGGCGTTGAGTTCAGAAGCATTCTGGACGGTTCCAAGCATTTCTTCAGCCCCGCAACCGTCATGAAGGCCCAGCGCGAAATTGGCGCAGACATCATCATGGCTTTCGACGAATGCACTCCCTACCCCAGCACCGAAAAGGAAGCGGAACACAGCCTGAACTTCACCCTGAAATGGACGAAGGAAGCCATGGAATGGATCAAGGCCAATCCCGAAATCCACGGATACGAACAGAAGTTCTTTGGCATCGTACAGGGCGGTATGCACAAGCACTTGCGCAAGCAGGCTATTGAACGTATCGCCGAACTGGAACCCGACGGTTTTGCGCTGGGTGGGCTTTCCGTAGGCGAACCTACCGAAACCATGTACGAAATCGCCGACTTCTGCACCGACTACATGCCCAAGGATCACGCTCGCTATGTAATGGGCGTAGGAACCCCCTGGAACCTGCTGGAATTGATCGGCAGAGGCGTCGACATGTGCGACTGCGTAATGCCCACCAGAAACGCACGCAACGGCATGCTGTTCACCAGCGAAGGCGTACTGCGTTACAAGGCCGCCCGCCATGCGGAAGAATACGACAAGCCGGTAGACCCCAATTGCGACTGCTACTGCTGCCGTAACTTCAGCCGAGCCTACCTGCGTCATCTGCACCACGCTGGCGAATCCCTGGGTTTCACCCTGGCAAGCATTCACAACCTTCATTTCTACCTGCACCTGATGCAGGAGGCAAAGGACCACATCGCCGACGACACCTTCGAGGAGTGGTCCAAGGAAAAGATCGAGATCCTGCAGCGAGACCTGCAGTAAATCTCCTCAAGTTTCCTACGAACTTAAGAAGTCCGGCTCACCGCCGGGCTTTTTTCCATTAAAAAACCTCCGGCAAGAACCGGAGGCTTTCTGAGGATAATCTCTATTGAGATTGCTGATTAGCGAAGAGCAATGCGAGTAGTCTTTACATCGCTGCCGCTCATGACGCGAACCATGTAGTTACCGCTGGCGAGGCCTGCGAGAGAAACCTGATGGTTACCGGCAGACATTTCGGAAACGTTCATGACTACGTGGCCCATCATGTCGAAGATCTGGACCTTCAGAGCGCCAGACTTGGAAGTCTGAACGTTGAGAGTCATACCCTGGACAGAAATCTTGAGACCGCTGTTAGCAACGCGTGCCGGCTTGATTGCAGAGGGATTGCCAACGCAGACAACGTCGTCAACGAAGAGGTACGGAATTTCCGGCTGATCGTCGAAGCCCTTGTAGCCCACAACTTCCCAAGCCATCTTCTTGATGGCGGCATGGTTAAGATCCTTAGGATCACGAGTCCAGGACGGCTGTTCAATAAGATCCCAGGGCATTACAACCCAGGTCCATTCTGCAGCATCAGCAACTTTATATTCGTGATATGCATAGTCTTCAACCTGGCCATCCTGAATCTTGAACTTATGGCCAGCACCTCTATAGCGGTAGGCAATACCTTCGCAGGAACTTAAATCAAAGCCCTTGGAAGTATCTTCAACCATGTTGAGGCCAAGAGCAACAAACGGAGCTTCTGCATATTCAGCCTGTTCCCAGTGAATATCGGTCATACCGACAAAGCCCTTGCTGCCATTGGTCGGGTCGCCACCGGCAAAGTTGACGATATAGCCGCCCAAAACAGGATCATAGGTATTGGAAATGGTAGACTTACCACCCGGTTCACTGTCGTTGTATGCATACCAAACACCAGTGGTGTTAGCAACGTGGTCGCCATCTTCGATATCATCGATAATGAAGGCTACAGACGGAGCCGTGGTGGTGGGTCCAGCAATCACAGAGCTAGAGGAAACAGCAGGAGTAATGCCAGAGGAGGAAGAGCCAGCAATAGGATTGTTGGAAGAGGAGCTGCCCACAACAGGAGTATTGGAGGAAGAGCTACCAACAACAGGAGTATTAGAAGAAGAAGATGTCGTTGTAGAAGAGCCACCGGTAATAGCCTTGATGGAAACGCCATTGCAACGCACATCATCCACATAGAGATAAGGATGAGTCGTCTTCTGCTTGCTATCCGGAACGTCGAGAGCGCCCTTCACCTGCCAACCGAAGGCAGTCACAGCACCCATGCCCTTGTCCAGGCTAAAGTGAGATGCAACATCGCCCCAGTCTTCCTGAATGAACTGGTCCCAAGAAAGTTCCACTTCCTTCCAGTCATCGGAGCCATCCTTGGTCACATAGTGGAAGTTCCAGTTGGTAACCTTGGCAGTTTCCACGCGGAAGTTGTGGCTAGCGCCCTTGAACTTATAGCTAATGGACTTACATGCGCTCAAGTCGTAGGACTTCTTGGGATTCTTGTCCAGATTCAAACCGATAGTCACGTAGGGAGCGTACTTGTATGCACCCTGGGAGAGCTTAATGTCGGTAATACCGGCAACATACTTGGAAGTATTCTTATCGCCACCCGGAGCCTTCATAAGAACATCATAAACTTCCTTGCCGTCATCGGAGGTCCACTTCTTGTTGGAGATGGAGGTGTTGCCCTTACCATCTTCATCGTCGTCGGAATCTGCGAACGCAGACCACCAGCCACCGGTATAGGCGTAATGATCGCCGTCTTCCAGGTCGTCAATAAGATCAGTGGAAGTGCCGTTAGCAACACCAGTGGAGAAGCCGGAATTGCCACTACCACCGTTACCATTCTGGAGACCGCAATCCTTATAGCCGGTCTTGCCGTTCATCCAGCCCTTCACCATGGTTCCGGAGGTTTTGTAAGTCAATCCATTATCAAAGGCAAGGTTCTGGAATGCAGCGGAGCCTTCGTTAATGGCAGAAGCAGACCAGTTGGCCCAGGAAATCTTATTGGTGTTCATCCAGTTGATCCAAGCCTGGCTTGCAGATTCATTTGCACCACCGTTACCATCGGCAGAAACGGTACCCCATTCAGAAGCGAACACAGGAACACCCTTGCTCATAGCTTCTTCGGCACGGGAATTGTATCCACCGTTACCCACCTGGTGAGTTGCTGCGTAAAAGTGCAGAGAACAAGCGTAGTTCTTATCGTTAATGCCAGCAGCGGCACACTGTTCCGGATGGCTGGACCATTCGGGGCTGCCCACCAAAACCAGATTGTCGGAATACTTACGGATTGTGGAAATCACAGACTTTGCATGGGATGCAACAGTACCCATGTCTGCGCCCACAGGTTCATTCCACACTTCGAAAATCACATTGTTATAGGAACCATATTCCTTGGCTGCGTATTCGAAGAATTCCTGAGCCTGAGAAGTCTTACCATTAGCACTTTCGATGTGCCAGTCGATAATCACATAGATATCGTTTTCAATGGCTGCGTTAACAACGTTCTTCAACATACCCAGCTGAAGAGTCTTACCATTGTCGGAGCTCAGGTAACCACGGCCCTGATCCTGGAACTTTTCATTATCAACACCCATGGCAAAACGAAGAACTTCAATGTTCATTTCGTTCACCATACGGTTCACAGCCTTTTCGGTGTAGAACACCGTGGAGCTATCCGCAGCATTACTCCAGAAAAGGCTCATACCCTTAACCTGGACTGCAGAGCTTGCATACTGGGGGCAAGAACCAGACAGTTTGCCACTATTGGCCTTCAGTTCACCATAGGTGCTGACAGGGCCGACACGGCTTGCACTAACAGCCATTGCAGAAGTTGCAGCGGCGAGCAGTGCAGTAGCGATAATCTTCTTCATATCATCCTCATTTTGATTATTCACCAATCCCGCATCAAAGATACATACATATGGAGCAAGTTCCTTGTAATATTTTTGGATACATTTTTCCAGCCCCTTTAAACGGCATTATGCAAACAAGTTTTTACAGTAAAAATCCCTCTGGAATTGTCCAAAGGGAATTATTACCGAGAGAGATTATACCGAATTTTTCGTCTTTATTTCTTGAAGATTTTCTGCAAGAACACCTGACCGTCAATTACAGCCCGGACCAAGTACACACCCGGCTGCAAGCTGTTCAAATCAACACTTGTTGCAGACGTAGGAACTTGAGCAACGTTCACCTTGCGGCCATCCATGCGGACTATGTCAAGGCGGCGGACATCTCCGGAAATTTCCAGGCGGCAGTCACGAGAATTATAGCGAATAACCTGAGCGGAAGCCTTACTTGAAGCAACGATAGCCGCATCATCGTCAGCCTCGGAACCGTCGTCTTCGCCTTCTTCGGAAGAACTGCTGGAGTCGCCATTTACATTGGAACTACTGGAGGAATCCACCTTTTCGCTGGAGCTGGAACTTGCTGGAGTTTCGCTAGAGCTAGATTCCTCGGCAGGAGTCGAGCCACCAGAGGTTACCGTAATGACACCGGATTTTGTTACGTCACCGCTATCGCCGCGGTTTGTTTTCACAGTGTACTTGTACTCACCGACTTTTGCTGTGGAGGAAACAGTACCTGTAATGTAGAAGTTAGAGCCTCTCATTTCGCCCTTGAGACCTTCGGGCAAGCCGGTAACGGTTGCACCTGTTGCACCGGCCACAGTGTAATAGAATTCCGTTACAGCAGCGCCCTGGGCCACAGCCTGGTTCGCACTGCCGGAGCCATGCTTGGTAAGAGTTGCCGAGCCATCTTCGGGAACAACGACACTGCTGGAGGACGCCGGCTTGGAGCTGCTGGAACTGGAGGAATTTACGCTAGAAGAGGAGGCTACTGAACTAGAAGAAGATGCTACAGAGCTACTGGACACCACAGGCGTTTCAATGGGCTTGATGTCGCCATCGCCCTGGATGCTCTTGAGAGTTCCCTTGTAGGCGACGAGGGCAGCCTTCAACTTTTCATCCACCTCATACTTTTCGTCATCGACGGCGTTGTTGAAAGTCCACTTGAAGTCACCGCCCTTGATACGGCCTGCATAGGTCATCACGTTGGTTTTTGCAACGGCAGGAGCGTCTACAGAGTACTTATAGGGCAAGTTCAAGTCAAAGTTGTTGTGCTTATTTGCCCCGTCATAGGAAGTAACGGTCGCAGGCATTTCCTGGGTACGGCTTGTTACAACGTAGGCGTCAAAATCTTTCTTGGAATCAATCGCACCAATTGCTGTTTCAACACCCTTCAATGTATACTTGCTTGCTCCATAGGGAATAAAGGTTCCGCCCTCGATGTAGTTGTTGAAGGCTTTGATGGAACCGCCGGCTTCCTTGCTGAAGGTACCGTAGTTGGCAGGATCACGCTTTTCGGTACCGGCATAGACGTCGCTACCCTGCATGGAGGTAAGCATGGGGTACTTGCAGTTACGGAAGTAATTTGCTTCTGCAAAAATGGAGGAACCGAGAGTAGAACCAATACCATACTTGGCATTGCCATCGTAGTAGTTGTTATAGACGTGAGCGCTATAGAAGCGTACACGAGGATGACGGCTATCGGAATGATCGTACCAGTTGTGGTGATAGGTAATGTAGAGCCCCTCGGTCGTACCTTCGGAAAGACCGAGCAAGTTGGACTTGCCGTTATCGAAGAAGTGGTTGTAGCTGAAGGTAATGTAGGTGGACTTCTTGCAGTCCAGGGCGCCATCGCCCTTCACCTGGTCCTTGTCGGAACCTGCATCGCCATAGAAGAAATCGTTGTTATGAACCCATACGTACTGGTCGTTCTGCTGAAGGCCCACGTTGTCGCCTTCGGAGCTATTCACGTTCATGATACCCATGTTGCGGACTTCCACGTTCTGGGCATTCTTGATGCGGATGCCCCAACCGTTAGCCACGGCATCTGTACCGATACCTTCGACCGTCACATAGGAATTGTCGGAACTACCCAGGTCAATAAGCATGTCGCCCTGCACCAGGGAATCGGAATCCGTTACGTTGCCAATAAAGCGGAAGTCAACCGGTCGGGTTTCGTAACCTTTCTTCATGCAGTTGAGAATCCCCTGGAAACTCTTGCAGGTCGTAGTTGTGCCCTTGGAAGAGGTGGTCACGTCCATGGTGACCTTGTCCTTGGTATTTTCGGAAATGTAAAGCACCACGGCGCCGCTCTTAAGAGTACCGTCGGCATTGTAGGCGCCAGGAACGCGGTTGTTGCTAAAGGCAAAACCGGCGCGATCGTGAGCCAGAACCGTCACCGTCTTTTCTGCAGAGACTTCACCATTGCTGGCCTCCACCTTAAGGGTGTGAGAACCCGCCTTGAGGCCCGGCACATCGGCACGCATATAGGAACCATAACTGCGGATCAGCTGGTTGTCGATCTTTTTGCCATCGGCATAGACGTTGTAGCTGGTTGCACCACTTACCGGAGCCCATTCAACAAAGGCGGATTCAAGCCAGCCTTCGGCAGAGTTCACGGTAACGGCGGCGGATGCCATTCCGGCAAGGAGAGAGAGCCCAAGGCTCATTCCGGCAACGATTTTAGAGTTTTTCATATCCATCCCTTTTTAAACACACATTTTTCGATTTAAGTAGGCTTCCTACCATTGTTCTCAAATCTTTTCACAAAATATACATCACAAAAATTCAAAAAGCAATAGTTTTTATCAATTTTTAACATTTTTAGCAAAACGATGTTCTCAATTTTTATACAAAGACGTAGAAGAAACTCTGAACAACTCCTGTTTTGAAGGGGTATAACGCGCTTCTTTCTCTCATTTTTTCGTTTTTTTCACAAAAAAACGCCTTTTTTCGCTTTACTAATCTACTTTTAGCCCTATAAAGAGATTTTTTAAGGAGCTTGTAATGGAGCCGCTGAAATACCAGTCTCTCGCCCATCTATTTTTTGCAAACTGCGAGCGAGAGGATTTTGAAGGATGGAATCACCGTAAACACGAACAATGGGTTCATTTTTCCAGACAGCAGCTCAGGGACCAGACCCGTTTTTTGGCCCTAGCCTTTAGACAGCGCGGTATCAAGGCCAACCAAAGTATCGGTATCGTGGCAAACAGCTGCCCCGAGTGGATCATGACGGACATCGCATCTCAGCTGAATCACGCCCGCGTAGTCCCCCTGTTCCCAAACATCTCCTCCGAGAATTTCAACTTCCAGTGCGACGATTCCGACGTCCAGATTCTGCTTCTGAACAACGTTAGCGAACTGGACCCCGCCCTGCAGGAATCCCTCTCCCGCTTCAAGGCTGTCATCTGCATCGACCCTGACTCCAGCTGCCCGGACAACGGCGTTTACTGGGACGACCTGATCCGCGAAGGCCGCGAGCTTTCCAAGGACCCCGAATCCACCATGTGGATCCAGAACCAGCTGGATTCCATCGAGCCGGATGATCTTTTCAGCATCATCTATACCAGCGGCTCTACCGGCCGCCCCAAGGGCGCCGAGCTGTCACACAGAAACATGCTGGTTCAGGTCCAGACTATTAGGCGAGACATTCTCCAGCTGAACCGCGCTACTGACGTAGGCCTAGTCGTCCTGCCGGTAGCACATGTTCTTGAACGCATGACTGTCTACTTCTTTATTCTGAACGGCACAAAGCTGTACTTCGCAGACACTCCGAAGAACACTGCTCTCCTGATGAAGGAAGTTCGCCCCACCGCCATGATGGTGGTGCCCCGCATTTTGGAACGCGTCTACGAAAGCATGACCGCAGCGGCAGATCAGTTCCACGGTCCCAAGCGCTGGCTATTGAACAGAGCCATCAAGCTTGCGAAGATCGAGGACCCTCTGAAGCGCCCCAGCATCGGCAAGAGAATTTACGACAAGTTGGTCTACAGCAAGATGCGCGAAGCCATTGGCGGAAGATTCCGCATTATCGTTTCCGGCGGCGGCGCCTTGAACAAGTCAATTTGCCGCTTCCTGCTGAACGTAGGCATTACAGTCTGCGAAGGCTACGGCCTTACGGAATGCTCCCCCGTGCTTTGCGTCAACGACCCCAAGAGAGTTCGCCCCGGTAGCGTAGGCTTCCCCCTCTCCTACCTGGATGTAAAAATCGGCGAGAACAACGAAATTCTAGCCAAGGGCGACAGCGTATTCAAGGGTTATCACAACGCACCCGACCTGAACAAGGAGATTTTCACCGAAGACGGTTATTTCAAGACCGGTGACCAGGGCACCTTTGATGACGAAGGCCGCCTGATCATCACCGGACGCATCAAGGAACTTCTGAAGACAAGTACAGGCAAATACGTAAGCCCCAACCCCATTGAGGTTGAGATTAGCCGCCACCCGCTGGTGGAACAGGCTCTTGTCATCGCCAACGACCGCAAGTTCGCTTCCGTACTCGTCTTCTTGAACCCGATCAACGCAAGACGTTTCCTGCAGCGCACCAAGGACGATTTCGACATCGACCGCGCTATGGAATCCAAGCGCATCAACGAAGCGATTTCTCGTCACATCACCCGCATCAACAAGAAGCTGAACCATTGGGAACAAATCCGCAAGTGGACTCTCATTGGCGATAACCTCACCGTTGAATCCGGCCTGTTGACTCCCACCCTCAAGATCCGCCGCAAGGCTGCCGAAGAAAAGTACGCCTCTGTCATCGAGGAAATGTACAAGTAGGTTAAAGGTTTAAGGTTAAAGAAAAATCCGGCGAGTTGAACTCGTCGGATTTTTCATTTTTGCGCCTATGGCGATATATTTTGTTCAAAGGCCGTAGGCCGGCTCGTTCCTCATAGGGAGGCGAAGCCGACCGGACTCACAACTTAGAAGTGGATTACGCGGACCTTGATGACCTTCGGGAGCTTCTTCAGCAATTCAATCACTTCGTCACCGATGGTAGCTTCGGAGTCGATCAGGTTGTAACCGATCTTGCCGTTGCTCTTGTTGGAGAAGGAAGCGATGTTGATGCCAGCTTCGCCGATCACCTTGGTGATTTCAGCGATCATGTTGGGAACGTCTTCGTTGATCACGACAACGCGGCTCTTGACGCCCATGTGGGGCTTGTCGTTCAAGGCCGGGAAGTTGACGGAGTTACGAACGCAACCGTATTCGATGTAGTCCTTCAGCTGTTCAACAGCCATGACTGCACAGTTTTCTTCAGCTTCTTCGGTAGAAGCGCCGAGGTGCGGGAAGCACATGATTTTGTCGTTCTGGATCTGCTTTGCATCCGGGAAGTCGCTGAGGTAACCCTGGAGGGTACCGTTAGCCAGCATTTCGTAAACCGGGTCCATTTCCACCAGGCCGTTACGGGCGAAGTTCAAGATATGAGAGCCCTTGAAGTTAGCCAGGTTCTTACGGTTCAGGAGGTTTTCAGTAACACCCTTGATGAACGGAACATGAACGGTGAGGAAGTCAGAATTTGCAATCACGGTGTCGAGATCAGCAATTTCAACCTTGTTGGAAAGTTCGTGCATGTTGAGAGCGTTAGGATACGGTTCGTAAGCGATAACGCGCATGTTCTTCCAACGAGCATAGTTAGCAACGAGAACGCCGATCTTGCCGAGGCCGATAACACCGAGGGTCTTGCCAGCCAGTTCGGAACCTGCGAACTTCTTCTTGCCGCTTTCAACAGTCTTAGCCATATCCGGGTCGTTCAGGTCGAGAGCCTTAACCCAGTTAGCAGCCTGAGCAACATTACGAACAGCCATACCGAGAACAGTCATCACCAGTTCTGCAACAGCGTTTGCATTTGCACCCGGAGTATTGAACACGCAGACACCCTTAGCGGAAGCCTTGTCGATGGTGATGTTGTTAACACCAGCACCGGCGCGAGCCACAGCCAGAAGGCCATCGAAGTTGTCGGTATCAACCTGAGCAGAACGCACCAGGATTGCATCCGGATTTTCGATGGTATCAGAAACCTGATAGTACTTTCCAAACAGGTCGAGACCCTTCTTGGAAATGTTGTTCATAGTCTTAATAGTTGCCATGATTTGTTATTCCTTATTTAGTTTATGTTAAAAATTAACAGTTAACAATTAACAATGAACAATTTTTAGTTTCGCGGCTGCGCCGCCATTTTTTCCAATTGTTAATCATTCATTTTTCATTGTTCATTTCGGCACAATCGCAAAGCGATTATGCAGGATCCACCCAGCGGCCACGTTCCTTGATAAGGGCCACCAATTCTTCGATGGCGTCTTCTTCGGGGATGTTCTTCTTCACCGCAGTCTTGCCTTCGAACAAGGTAATGCGGCCCGGACCGCCACCCACGTAACCGAAGTCGGCGTCTGCCATTTCACCAGGGCCGTTTACGATACAACCCATGATGCCGATGGAGATATCGGACAGGTGACCGAAGCGGGCCTTGATCTTGCCCATGACTTCCTGGATGTTGTAGAGGGTACGGCCGCAGCTGGGGCAGCTGATAAAGTTGGTCTTACTGCGACGGCAGTAGGCTGCCTGGAGAATATCGAATGCCAGAAGCACGGAATCCTTGGCACTCTTGTAACCTTCGATGACGACAGCATCACCGAGACCGTCGGTAACCAGGCTTCCGATATCAGCGGACACGCGAAGCATGTCGTTATCGGAGTCAGTAATATTTGCGTAAAGCAGGATGGGATCCTTGCGACCTGCGGCAGCAAGAGCGGAAGCCATGGCGCGAACACCCATGACCATTTCCTTGCCAGTATAGCAGAAGACAGAGCCTGCAGGAACGGAAGCAGGATTTGCGGCAAAGCCAGCAATGTCCATGGAGTCCTTAAATTCAACGACAGGCTTAGACTTCAGGTCGGCCACAGCGAATTCTGCAGAGCGACGTTCGCCGGTGAGGCTTACTGCGTCAGCCTTGACGCCCACCTTCACAGGAGCGCTACCGCCAATTTCTACACCATTCAAAACCACAGGTGTAGTTTCACGACGTTCATAGTGGTAGGGATCCTTTTCAAAAATAGGAACCGCATAGCTTACCGGTGCTGCGGGCAGAGCGCAGGCCTTGATCAGATCGTGAGCCACAGGGACTTCGGCCACAGGATCTTCGGTCAAAGAAACGCGGATAGTATCTGCAAGGCCATCCAGCAGGAGAGCTCCGATACCGGCAGCAGACTTCATACGACCATCGGCGCCAGCGCCAGCTTCCGTCACGCCAACGTGGAACGGATAAGGCTTGAAGCCTTCCTGCTTGATACGTGCAGCCAGCATACGGTAGGCGGCAATTGCCACACGAGGATTGCTGGACTTAAGGGACAGGACCACCTGGTCGAAATGTTCAGCTTCGCAGACAGCCAGGTATTCGATGGCGCTTTCCACCATGCCTTCCACGGTGTCGCCATAGCGGTAAATCATACGGGCGCTGAGAGAACCGTGGTTCACGCCAATACGGATGGCGCGGCCAAGGCGCTTGGCTTCCTGAACGAACGGGGTAAACTGTTCGGCAACCTTTTCCTTGCCTTCATCGAACATGGCGTCGGTCTGCTGTTCCAAGGTAAGGATACCAGTATCCACGAAGTTACCCGGATTGATGCGGACCTTCTCTACCCACTTGAGAGCTTCAAAGGCAGCCTTGGGCTGGAAGTGAATGTCTGCAGATACCGGAATCTTGCAGCCGGCTGCGCGGACACGCTTCATGACCTCTTCAAGGCCAGCGGCATCAGCAAAGGTCGGAGTGGTAATACGCACCAAGCCACAACCCACCTTGGCAAGATCCAAGGTTTCCTGGACGGTCTTTTCCACGTCCTTAGGCTTGGTGGTGGTCATGGACTGAACTAAAATGGGGGCACCGCCCCCGATCAATGCGTCGCCTACGCGAACCTGTACAGTTTCTCTACGGACTGCGTTAAAGCGGTCTGCAACATACGGAAATTCAGAAAACTTTGTCATACCCAAAATATAGGAAATCAGCATATTTCGGATTCACTCCAAAACAAAAACGCCCCGATTTCTCGGAGCGTTTTTTGAATATGGAGGTTGTAGTTACTTGGTGGTCTTGACCATGAAGCTCTTGCTACCACTGCGGAGCATGTAAATGCCCGGCTGGAAGCCTGCCTCGGAGAGTGCAGCGGAGGCTGCAGAGCCCTTGAAGCTAACAGAACCCAGAACCACACCGTTCATGTTGAAGACCTTGTAGGTGGTCTTGCCATCGAGGGCGAGCTTCTGCTGCATTGCAATGCCAATGGTACCGGTAGAATCAGCAGGATCAGCAGAAGGTTCGTCGCCAGGAAGGGGTTCATCATCATTGGCGTTTTCGCCTGCTGCGAAGTTGATGTAGTCGATATCGAACCAGTCTGCCGTTGCAGTGAAGCGAAGGACATGTTCGCCCTTGGTCAGGTTCACAGTAGCAGAGACCTTGTTGTAGTCGTCAAAGTTCTGTTCGGCACCTTCTTCCTTCTTGGCTGCAGGCACTGCGATATCTTCGGTAATGTCCTTGCCATCCATGGACAGCTTGAAGCTGGAGCCACCGTCAGAAGCCACCGCGGCAAACATGGTATAGGAACCAGTTTCAGCCACATTCACCGTATATTCAAGCCATTCATCCTTCTGGATGTAGCCCACGACTACACGGTCATTGGACTTCTTGTACAGATCGACACCGGTATCCTTGCGGTAATCGCTATCGCCATGGTTTTCTGCATCATTTTCGTTGTAGGAAGCATATTCTTCGCCACGGCCAGTGCCCGGTTCATCAAAGTCTTCCATCTGGATCTTGCCAGGAATTGCCCAGGCCTTGCCACCAAAGGGTTTCTGCGGTTCCGGAGGAGTCTTGCCACTACCTTCGAAGCCCCAGCCCTTGATAGCCATAGTGGAATCCTGGGAGCCCTTGAACACAAGGAACAGCTGTTCCACAATGCCGGAAAGGCCATCTACTTCACAAGAGTTTTCCGCAAAGGTTCCCTTGCTGCTGGTCTTCTTGAGAGTACAGGTTCCTGCCAGCGTACCCGTTGCAGAGCCCTTGTGGATTTCAATCTTGTTGTTATCTGCAGTGCTTGCGGCTTCTACAGTAAAGCCAGTTGCACCCTTGCCAAAGTCCACGCCGCTGACGCGGATCCAGGATTCCTTGGTGGAAAGCGGAAGCAACAGATGTTCAGCCACCTTGCCCGGAGCCCAGTTGGAGCGGCTGCGGATACCCTTCTGCTTGGAACTGGTGAGAGCCGGATACCAATCGTAGGGGTCAAAGTTTTCAATCTGCTTGGGGCCTTCCTTTGTGAACGTCAAGCTATTCATGGAACCATCGGCAGCATAGGTAAATTCATCCACGCTTACGCTACGATGGAATGCGGGAACCGGATTCGGCTTACCATCATCGGCAGGAATCTTTTCAAGGCCATCGTAACCATTAGCAATACGACGATCATGATAGACAACGTACCAGTGGCCCTTGAATTCGGCAATACCATGATGGTTATTGTTGTTGGCATTGATGTTCTGGCCATTGATATTGGGGTTGCCCATAAAGATGCCCTTATAGGTGTAAGGACCTGTGGGGCTCTTGGACATACCGTATGCAATGCGCAAGTCTGCAGTACTGTAAGACAAGTAGTAGTTGTCTTTGTACTTATGGATATAGGAAGCTTCCATAGCCTTGGGACCGCCAATCTTCAGCTGGGTCGGCCTTGTATCGAAGCCCTTCATATCCTTGTTCAGCTTGTAGATATTGAAGATGTTGTTGTTATTGTCGGCTGCAGGACGGGAATCGCTGCTACCACCGCCAAAGGTGAAATAGCCTGTGCCGTCGGTATCGTAGAAGATAGCCGGGTCAAAGCACCAGCCAATGCCATCACAGTCAGCAAAGCCACCGCCCCAGTTGTTGATCAATTTCTTGTTGTTGGGAAGGGGGTTTGTCCAGGGGCCGGCAATGCTGTCGGCACCGATAAGGCCGATACCGCCACCACCGCCATCGGGGAACACAATGTACAGGCGGCCATCATTAGGATTCTTGGCAATGCCGGATGCCCAGATATCGCCAATGCCGTTTACCTGGCGGGCATCGTAGATGATACCGAAGTCGGTCCAGTTCTGCATATCCTTGGAACGGAAGGCATAGAGGGCCTTGATAGAATAACCGTTTGCGTCATAGGCGGCCGGGTCATCGGAGTCGGTAATGATGTAGAAATACTCATCATCGGCAGCAGCACCGGGGTCGGCCAGATAATGATAGGTAGAAATCGGGTTATAAGCCATGGCGCTTAAGCCAAAGCCAGCCATCAAACCCAAGGCGTAGCACTTTTTCAATGTTGAGGAAAGAGACTTCATAGACACTCCTTATACGAGTCAATCCCATTTATCTGTCTATAAATTATCCATAAAAACAGGCAAAAGACTTGCCAACGCCACACTTCCTATGGACAAAATATCCACAACCATTTAACAGAATTGTCGTTTTTTTCAATAAAAACGTCATTTCGAAGGCCGGTCTACCCTTAACAAAAAAAAACGTTCCCGACTATCCGGAAACGTTTTTTGGATGTGTATTTATGGAGACTTTTTGCGTTTGAGGCTAGTCAACGACGCGAACACGGCTGACCTTACCATTGGAACGGTTGCGAATCAGGAAGATTCCCTGCAAGCTCTTTGCTGCTGCAGCCTTCTGCCACAAGGCAGTAGCCTCAGCCTGAGAACGAGCATTTACAGAACCAAGCTTGGAACCGTTGAAGTCAAACACGTCGAAGTGGGATACTCCAAGGGTACCAAGGTTCATCTTGTGTCCAATAATGCCATCAGGTTCAGAGGGATCTTCAGGATCAACGGGATCAACTGCGGGATCGGAAGGATCAGTCGGAGTTTCTTCCGGGTCCTTCACAATGGGATCCGGATCCTTTTCGCCCTTGTTCACGAAGTTGATGTAGTCGATGTCCATCCAATCGCCGGTGACAGTAAAGCGAAGGACGTGTTCACCCTTGGTAAGCTTTACGTCGGCACTAACCTTGTTGTAGTCATCGTAATTCTCTTCGCCAGCTGTTGCTGCAGGAACTGCAATAGACTCGGTAATGTCCTTGCCATCCATGGAAAGCTTAAAGCCGGAAGTCGAGTTAGCAGAAGCAACAGCGGCATACATGGTGTAGTCGCCATCGGCGGCAACATTCACGGTGTATTCCAGCCATTCGTCCTTCTGGTTGTAGCCCACAACAACGCGGTTGTTGGACTTCTTGTACAGATCAACGCCGGTATCCTTGCGGTAATCGCTGTCGCCGTGGTTTTCTGCATCGTTATCACTGAAGGAAGCGTATTCATCGCCGCGGCCAGTGCCCGGAATGTCGAAGTCTTCCATCTGGATGGTGCCAGGAATTGCCCACGGCTTGTTGCCATCATTGAAGGCCTTCTGCGGTTCCGGAGGAGTCTTGCCGCTACCTTCGAAACCCCAGCCCTTGATAGCCATGGTGGAGTCCTGAGAACCCTTGAACACCAGGAACAGCTGTTCCACAATGCCGGAGAGGCCATCTACATCGCAGGAAGTTTCTGCGAAGGTGTTCTTGGAACCGGTCTTCTTGAGGGTACAGGTGCCAGCCAAGGTACCCGTTGCAGAACCCTTGCGGATTTCAATCTTGTTGTTGTCGGCAGTGCTTGCAGCTTCTACGGTGAAGCCTGTTGCACCCTTACCGAAATCTACACCAGAAACACGAATCCAGGATTCGCTACGGCTAGCCAGCGGAAGCAGGAGGCTACCGGAAACCTTGCCCGGAGCATAGAGAGAACGGCTACGGACACCCTTCTGCTTGGAGCTGGTGAGAGCCGGATACCAATCGTAGGGATCGAAGTTTTCAATCTGCTTAGGACCTTCGTTGGTGCAGACCACCTGCTTAATGGTGCCGTCGGCGTTGTAGAACATTTCGTCCACAGAAACGCTGCGATGATATCCCGGATCCGGATTGGGTTTACCGTCATCGGCAGGAATGATTTCCAGGCCGTCGTGGCCCTTGGCAATACGGCGGTCGTGGTAAACTACGTAGGAATGGCCCTTGAATTCGGCAATACCGTGATGGTTGTTGTTGCCGTTAATGCTCTTGCCATTCATGCTGGGGTCACCAAGGATTGTACCCTTCCAGGTAAAGGGGCCCGTAGGGCTAGAGCCCATGCCATAGTCGATGGTAGGTGCACCCTGCTGCCAGCCAGTACTGTAAGAGAAGTAGTAAGTACCCTTGTGCTTATGGATGTAGGAGGCTTCCAGCATCTTACGGGTAGAAAGGCCATTCACCTTCACGTGAGTGCCGTTACCCACCGGGGCATCCTTGGCATCGTTCAGCTTCACAACGTCAAAGTTATCGGTATTAGGACGGCTAGTGCTTTCGCCGCCACCCCAGGTAACATAGGTAGTACCATCGTCATCGATGAAAATACCCGGGTCAAAGCACCAGGACACGCCATCGCAACCGATAAGGCCGTTACGACCGCCCACAAGCTTGTCGGAGCCGCGGCCCACCGCATTGGACCAAGGACCGGCCATGCTGTCGGCCTTGATGTAGCCGATACCGCCGCCACCGCCATCGGGGAACACGATGTAGAGTTTACCCGTCTTGGGGTCAGCCGCAATGCCTGCAGCCCAAATATCGTTGATACCGCTCACCTGGCGAGCATCATAGATAATACCGAAGTCGGTCCAGTTCTGCATATCCTTAGAACGGAAACCGTAAAGAGCCTTAATGTTATAGCCGGTGGCGTTATATGCAGCCGGATCGTCAGAGTCCGTGATGATATAGAAGTATTCATCATCGGCGGCTGCACCCGGGTCAGCCAGGTAATGATAGGTGGAAATCGGGTTGTAAGCCAAGGCACCCACGCCAAAACCGGCCATCAAACCCAAAGCATAGCATTTTTTCAATGCCGAGCCCAAAAATCTCATACATACTCCTTTTACTTGGCACACCATCCAAGTTATACACCTAAAACTACCTTCCAATTTGGAACTTGCACCGGGCCGTTCCTCACTTGTCATGGACAATATATCCACACCCCAAATTGCCCAAAAAACAAAAAATGCCCCAAAAGGAGTCCCTTTTGGAGCATTTTGACGTGTACTTATGAAGAATTTTTACTGGATTGCGCGAACCCGGGTCACCATACCATTTGCACGGTTACGAATCAGGAAGAGGCCCTGCAGTTTCTTGTCGGCAGCAGTCTTTTGCCACATTGCGGAAGCTTCGGACATGCTGGAAGCCTTTTCGGAGGCCAGCACATTGCCCTTCAGGTCGAAAATGTCGTAGTCTGCCTGGTTGGAAACATCCATCTGCATCTTGCCGGCAATTGCAGTCGGATCAGAAGATTCTTCGCCAGGATTTACCTCGGTTTCTTCACCCGGAAGAGGTTCAGAATCTTCGGCATCCTTACCAGCCACAAAGTTGATGTAGTCAATGTCCATCCAGTCGCCAGTTACGGTGAAGCGAAGGATATGTTCGCCTGCAGGCAGGGTAACGTTGGCAGAGACCTTGTTATAGTCGTCGTAGTTTTCCTCACCTTCCTTAGCGGCAGGAACTGCGATGCTTTCGGTAATATCCTTGCCGTCAAGAGAAAGCTTGAAGCCGGAAGTAGCATTAGCGGAAGCCACTGCGGCGAACATGGTGTAGTCGCCAGCCTTGGTGACGTTCACGGTGTATTCCAGCCATTCGTCCTTCTGGTTGTAACCAACAACTACGCGATTGTTGCTCTTCTTGTACAGATCAACACCGGTACCCTTACGGAGGTCGCTGTCGCCATGATTTTCTTCGTCGTTGTCGAAGTAGGAATCGTTGCCAGCACCGTAGCCCGGTTCGTCAAAGTTTTCCATCTGAATAGTGCCGGGGATTGCCCAGGCCTTGCCGCCAAACGGGGTCTGCGGTTCAGGTTCACGCTTGGTACCCTGGAATTCCCATTCCAGAAGGCCCATGGTGGAGTCCTTGGCACCCTTGAATACGAAGAACAGCTGGTCCACAACGCCTGCGAGGCCGGACATGGCACAGTCATTATCCTTGTAATCGTTCCAGCCGCTGGTCTTTGCCAGGGTGCAGGTACCAGCCAGAGTACCGGTGACGCTGCCCTTGTGGATTTCAACCTTGTTGTTGTCACCAACGCTAGCAGCCTTGATACGGAGATTTTCAGCACCATTGCCGAAGTCTACGCCAGTCACGCGAATCCAGGATTCCTTTGTAGCAAGCGGAGTGAGCACATGCTTTACGGCCTGGCCCTTGGTCCAGTCGGTACGGCTGCGGACGTTACGCTGCTTGGAACTGGTGAGAGCCTTGTAGGTATTGAACGGATCAAACTTACCAACCTGCTTGGGGCCTTCCTTGGTAAACACCAGCTTGTTCATGGTACCATCAGCAGCATAGGTAATTTTATCAATACTTACGCTACGGTGGTTACCCGGTTCCGGATCGACGATGCCCAGGGAAGCGGGATGTTCCTTCGCACGGACAAGGCGACGGTCATGATAGACTGCGTAAGTCTCGCCCTTGAAATCAGCAAAGCCCTGGTGGTTGTTACCGCCATCGCAGCTATGAGTTTCACAGTCGTTAATCTGCCACACAGCACCAATGGCAATACCCTTATAGGAGTAAGGACCTGCAGGATTCTTAGACATACCGTAGCCAATTTCCTGACCGCTATTATTGAAGCTGATGTAATACCAGTCGCCATGCTTGTGGATGTAAGGAGCTTCAAAGGACTTTTCAGCAGAAATTCTCTTCAGGGAACTCTTATCCAAGGTCACCTTACCATTGTTTTCGCTGAACTTGATAATGTCAAAGTTGTTACCGATGGGACGCTTTACGGAGGAGGTAGAACCACCGCCGAAAATCACATAGCCGGAACCATCGTCGTCAAAGAAGATGCCCGGGTCAAAGCAGTGGTCAATATCGTCACAGTTACCGAGGAAGCTGCTACCCCAGTTGGCAGCAATGTAGTTTACGCCATAAGCTTCCTTGATGGGGTCGGTATAGGGGCCGTCGATGCTGGGAGCGGTAATCATGCCCACGCCGCTTGCGCCATCAGGATATACGATGAAGGGGCGACCATTACGAACGGCAATGCCCGAGGCCCAGGTGTTACCCGGATAAGTGCCGAATTCGCGCTTAGACTGGAAAATCAGACCATGG
Source organism: Fibrobacter sp. (assembly GCA_024398965.1). Taxonomy (NCBI): domain Bacteria; kingdom Pseudomonadati; phylum Fibrobacterota; class Fibrobacteria; order Fibrobacterales; family Fibrobacteraceae; genus Fibrobacter; species Fibrobacter sp. Next base: position 57,343 of record JAKSIF010000010.1, read on the forward strand.
TCAGTCCAGTTCACCATATCCTTGGAACTGAAAGCATACAGACCGATAATATTATAAGCAAACGGATTGTCACTTACGCACATATCATCGGTATCAGTCAGAATGTAGAAGGTATCGCCATCAGAAGCTGCAGAGGGGTCTGCAAGGTAGTGATAAGAGGAAATCGGATTTTCTGCCATAGCGGCAGCAGCAAGCATGCTCAATCCAAATACAGTCTTTTTAATATTAATCATGTGACACTCCATATTGCACATTCCATACACTAGCATAAATGTATTCCATTTTTTTACCTGCAAACATGGTACCACAAATAAATACCGTGGACGAATTATCCAAGGCGAAATAGTAAACATTTGTTCACTTTTCTTAAAAACACACAAATTTTACCCCCCTTTTTCAATTCTTTAACCTTTAACCTCTAAACTTTATCCTATCTTTATCCAAGCGTCATTTCACCTTGGTATTCCCGACCAGTTTATTCCACTGGGAGTGCAAGTAGAATACTCGGGTGCAAACGTGTAACTAAGTAAAACAAACAAACCAAAAGGAACAGGTAGTAAAATGGCTACTATTACTAAAGAAAAGGCTGCAGAAATCACCGCTAAGTTTGGCGCAAACGAAAAGGACACCGGTAACGTCCGCGTTCAGATCGCTCTCTTGACCGAAAAGATCAAGAACCTCACTGAACACGCCAAGCAGCACAAGAAGGACCATCACTCCCTGCGTGGTCTGGCCATGATGGTTGCAAAGCGCAAGAACCTCCTCAAGTACTACGGCGAAAAGGACATCGTCGCTCAGCGCGCTCTCATCAAGGAACTCGGTCTCCGCGGCTAATACAACTGGAGATTTAAACTATGTCTATTGACGCATACCAGGCCAAGTACGGCAAGATGCTCGATCCGAAGGAAGAGTCCGTTACTCTTCCCGACGGCCGTGTACTCACGTTCGAAACTGGCAGACTGGCAAAGCAGGCTCGCGGTTCTGCTGTTGCCAAGATGGGTGATGCCTTCCTCCTTTCCACCGTCTGCTACGGCGAAGAAAAGGATGGAGACTTCTTCCCTCTGACTGTTGAATATCGCGAAAAGTCTTACGCTGCTGGTCGCCTTCCGGGTGGCTACAGCAAGCGCGAACCGGGTCGTCCCTCCGACGAAGAAATCCTCTCCGCTCGTATCATCGACCGCCCGATCCGCCCGATGTTCCCGGAAAACTTCACCCGTGAAGTCCAGGTCATCGTCCAGGTTCTTTCTGCCGACAAGTCCTTTGCTCCGGACGTTCTCGGTGTTAGCGCCGCATCTCTTTCCATCGGCCTTTCCGAACTTCCGTTCGAACAGCAGGTTGCAGCAGTGCGCGTTGCTGTCGTCGACGGCCAGAACATCGTGATGCCGACTTACGACCAGCTCGCTGTGGCCGATCTTGACCTGGTGGTCGCCGGTACAGAAGACTCTGTCTGCATGGTCGAAGGTGGTGCTTACGAAGTTTCCGAAGACACCATGATTGGCGCAATCCTCGCCGGTCACGAAGTCATCAAGGAAATGTGCAAGGCCCAGCAGAAGCTGGTTGAACGTTGCGCAAAGCCCAAGATGGAACTGAAGCCCCAGCATGTGGGCGAAGAACACGAAAAGCTCCTCGCTACCGTTAAGGAAGTCGTTTGGGAAGAACTGAACAAGGACGTTCATTCCAACATGGTGAAGACCGACTTCTATCCGGCAATGGCAGACCTCTGCAAGCGCATGCTTGAAGATGAACGCATTACCGCTATTACCGGTGCTGGCGACGAAGCTGATGCAAAGCTCGTTGCCGATGCTAAGGCAATCTTCAGCGATTACGAACGCACCGCAATGCGTGAAATGATCCTGAACGAACATGTTCGTCTCGACGGCCGTACCACTACCGAAGTCCGCCCCATCGAAATCGAAATGGGCGTGCTCCCGCGTGCTCACGGTTCCGCTATCTTCCAGCGCGGTGAAACCCAGGGTCTCGTTATCTGTACCCTCGGCACCAAGGCTGACGAACAGCGCTACGAAAGCTTGCAGGGCGAAGGCTCCAAGAGCTACATGCTTCATTACAACTTCCCGCCGTACTCCGTCGGTGAATGCAAGAAGCTTGGCCTTTCCCGCCGTGAAATCGGTCACGGTCACTTGGCCGAACGTTCTCTCGCAGCAGTTCTTCCGCTGCCCGAAGACTTCCCCTATACCATCCGCGTTTGCTCTGAAATCGAAGAATCCAACGGTTCTTCTTCCATGGCTTCCGTTTGCGGTGGCTGCCTTTCCTTGATGGACGCAGGCGTTCCTATCAAGGCTCCGGTTGCCGGTATCGCAATGGGCCTCATCTCCGAAAAGGGTTCCGTGAAGGAAGGCGGCAAGATCGAAATCTTGTCCGACATTACCGGCACTGAAGACCACCTCGGCGATATGGACTTCAAGGTGACTGGTACCGCCGAAGGTATCACCGCCTTCCAGATGGATATCAAGATCCGCGGTATCACTCCGGAACTCATGCGCCAGGCTCTCGAACAGGCCAAGCAGGGTCGTCTCCACATCTTGAACAAGATGACTACCCTGGGTCTCGCAGAACCTCGCCCCAAGGTTTCCGAAAAGGCACCCACCATGCTCAAGATGAAGATTCCTACCACCAAGATCCGCGACGTGATCGGTTCCGGTGGCTCCGTCATCAAGGGCATGCAGGCTCAGACCGGTTGCACCATCAACATCGACGACAACGGCAATATCGATATCGCTGCACCCAGCGGTAAGGCTGCCGCAGTTTGCCGCCGCATGATTGAAGAACTCACTGCAGAACCGGAAGCCGGCCGCAAGTACAAGGGCAAGGTGAAGACGATCCAGCCGTTTGGCGCCTTCGTTGAAATCCTCCCGGGTCGCGACGGTCTCGTGCACATCTCCGAACTTGCAGACCATCGCGTCGACAAGGTCGAAGACGTTGTTCACGTCGGTGACGAAGTTGAAGTTCTCTGCCTCGGTGTCGATCCGAAGGGCAAGGTAAAGCTTTCCATGAAGGCACTGCTCCCTCCGAAGCCGGCTGAAGCTGCTCCTGCAGCAGAAGCACCGGCCGCTGAAGCTCCCGCAGCAGAAGCTGCCGCTCCTGAAGCACCTGCCGAAGCATAATTTCGACAAAATCGTTCTTTGAACACGAGCCCAACCACCAATGGTGGTTGGGCTTTCTTTTTTTGTAAAATCGAATAAACAAATATCACGAGATATTTTCAAATCTGTGACGTAGCGCACACTAAATATTTTTATTATTCATACTGTTTGGCGAATAGGTCTTTGTATGGTTATCGGATATTTATTAGCGCTGTGCGTTCTTGCCGCAGTGAACATCATAATCCTCTTCCGCCTTTACCCTAGGCAGAACGGCCCCTATGCACTCATTTTCATGTCGGCCTTCGTCTCGTGCGTAGGCTTTCTGTTGATGGCTCTTTCCTCGGACCTTTCCGAGGTCCTTCTTGCCAACAAGATGAACTACGTTGGCGCCATATTCCTCCCCCTATTCTCCTTCTTTGCTATTCTCCAGATTTGCAAGATCAAGATTCCCAACCTTCTTGGCACGGTCCTGATTCTGCTTGCATTCGTTGTTTACGGTCTGTCTGCAACCGTAGGATTTAGCGACCTATACTACACTTCGGCAAAATATATCCTCACCTTTGGTGCCGGAAATTTTGAAGCAACCTACGGCCCCGGGCATGCCTTATTCAACCTGATGCTGGCATTCTATGTGTGTGCCAATCTCGGTGTGCTTATCTACGCCTTCCTCAAGAAAAAAAATGTTTCCTACAAGTGCCTGATTGCATTTGCCCTTTTGCAAGTCGCCACCATTATTTCCTTCTTCCTAGCAAGATTCCTCGGTGGAGACACCCTGGTGATGCCCGCAGTCTATGTATTCGACCAGTTCGTAATGCTCTACATCTGTAACCGCATCAAGCGTTACGACATAACCCAGAGTGTGGTGGATGCCCTTGAGGAAAACAACACAGACAGTTACGTATCCATTTCCTCAAACCTGAAATTTTTAGGATGCAACGACATCGCCTACACCAACTTCCCCGAACTTACAGATTGCCGAGTGGACCATACGATTATCTCGACCAAGGGGATTGTCGGTTACCTGCTGGAATGGGTTCTGCAGATTAATAGCGGCGAAGCTCCTGATAGCAAGAACTACGAATTCTCCGGAAAGCACTACAAGTTGACAGTCAAACAGATTTCCATATCCAAGCAAGTCACGGTTAACCTGTTCAAGATCGAAGAAGACACAAAGCTGCACCGCTATATCCAGATGCTCGGTTCCAGCAATGACCACCTGGAAACCATGGTCAAGGATAACGCCAACAAGATCCAGACCATGCAACAGCAGATGATGGTTGGCCTTGCCAGCATGGTCGAAAGCCGCGACAGCAACACCGGTGGCCATATCAAAAGAACCAGCGATGTTGTCGCCATCCTGGTAAACGAACTTCGCCGAGACAAGAGCCTTAGTTTTTCCAAGGAATTCTTTGACGCACTGGTTAAGGCTGCTCCTATGCACGATCTTGGCAAGATTGCCATTGACGACCAGATTCTAAGAAAGCCGGGGCGCTTTACCCCCGAGGAATACGAAGTGATGAAGACCCATTCCCAAAAGGGTGCGGTCATTGTGGAGAACCTGCTTTCCCAGGTACAGGACCCGAATTTCGTACAAATTGCCAAGAACGTTGCCAACTATCATCACGAGCGTTACGACGGCAAGGGTTACCCCAGCGGACTTGCTGGAGAAAACATTCCCTTCGAAGCAAGAGTCATGGCCATAGCCGACGTTTACGACGCCCTTGTCAGCAAAAGGCACTACAAGGACGAATTCTCCTTCGAAAAGGCATTTGGTATCATTACCGAAGGAATGGGAACTCAGTTCGACCCGAAGCTATGGAAGTGTTTCTACAACAGCCGTGCAAAGCTGGAAGAGTATTACTCCAAGGCAAGTTCCGATTATACCGACAGATAAGGCTATAGCGAACTTTTTATATTTGGGCCAAAATGTTTGACGCCCTGAATTTTCATTTTTCTTTTTACGACTGGCTACTGGTTGTCATGGTGACTGCCCTTGGTACCGTGAGCGCCTACCTTAAGGACCCCCAGCTCAAGGCCGTTACGGCAACCATACCCATCCCCTTTGGCTTTGCCTACCTTGCTGTCGGAAAGATCATCGATACGCCCAACGTGATTGCAGGGTTCTACTGCATGCTCTTTGCGAACCTGGTCCGTTTTTTAACCTACAAATTAAAGTGCCCCATTGTCATTTCCATCATTCTAGGACTCGCCTTTGTGGTCTTTGCCGGAACATTCACCCTACCCCACCTGCCTCAAGGGGAAGGCGTTTTTCTGGGAGCCTGCCTTTTTGATTTCCTTGTTGGCATCGTCCTGTTCCAAAAACAAAAGTACCAGTCCGGAGTACGCTACAAGACGCCTCTGCCGGTGTACATCAAGGCCCCTGCTATCGCTTGCGTCGTAGGCGGGCTTATGGTTATCAAGAGCTTTATGCAGGGCTTCTGCACCAGCTTCCCCATGATGAATTCCATCGTGAGCTACGAAAGTCGATTTTCTCTTGGAGACCAGTGCCGACAGCTACCTGTATTCCTAATGGTGGGGCCGTTCATGTTCATTATCATGCGCTACACGGAGCTTTGGTTTGGTCTCAATCACTGGATTGTGCTGATTATCGGATGGACCGTTTTTACGCCGCCCTATATGCTTTTAAACAAGGAACTAAAGCGACGTAACGACATAAATTACAACAACTGCTAAAACCGCTTTAGGTCAGAGCCCCCGTGACACGCCTTCCTAGGTGACGGCTGTTACGGTTTTATATTAGTTTACAACTTTAAATCATCAAAATTCTTATATTAGGAATGACTAGTATAAGGATTTTTTATGAACTTGAAAAAATTTGCGCCATTAACTGTTGCTACAATGATGTCTCTCGTAGCAATGGGCACTGTAGCTTGCGGCGACGACTCCTCCTCCGGCACCAGCCCCGTTGTTCCCGAAAATCCCAACGGGCAGGTTACTCCTGAAAATCCCAGCGGTAACGGTGCCGAGATTACCAATCCCGACGACAACGGTCAAGGCGGATTACCCGCAGAAACTCCCATTGACACCCCCGTACAGCCAGGCGATAATACAGGAGACACTCCTGTAGTCACCCCCGGCCAGCAGGATCAGGCCGGCTGTGCAGCAGGACAAGCTTCTGCACCTGTAGCCTTTGAGCAGTCAAAGTTCAACGATATTGGCGAAGTCTACAAGAACATCCAGTGCGACGAAAAGGTCGTATTCATCGTTCGACATGCAGAACGTGAAGGATTTACCGGATCTGTTTCAGCCCTTACCGAAGATGGTTTCGAAGCGGCAGTCAACGCAGGCAAGAAGCTTATAGGCGAAGGCCAGTTCAAGTATATCTACTCCGGCATGACCCGAACCATGCAGACAGCCCTCGGTATTGCTGCAGGCCGCGGCGATGCAACCTTCACAATCACCTATGCAGAAGGCGAAGATGGCAATGAGCACTTTACGGTTGTCTCTCCCGAATTTACAGCGGACACCATTCCGGCCCTTAAGGATGGTTGGTTCCTGAAAGACAAGGACGCCCGAGACGCCTACATGGCAGCAGATTCCATCAAGAACGTGAACGTAATGTACGCAGCATGGGCTTACGACGGCAAGTACGCAGAAGCCTTCTACGATCTTGAAGAACGTAGCCAGGAACTGATCAGTACCTACTTGATCAAGGACTATGCCGAAATGCCCAAGTACACCGTAGTCGCTTCCCACGACCAGGTACTGATGCCCCTTACCGTGTGGGCCACCGGTAGGCAGATTGACCTCAAGCTGCACAATACCGAAGCTCCCCGTAACTGGCTTAACTACCTGGCAGGCGTTGCCATCATCATCAACGACAAGAACGAAGTCCGCTACGCCCCCATCAAAGGCATGAACGACTCCGTCATGCCTGACGGCACCGTTATCGACGGCGGCATCCAGTAATCCGATTTCACATCGATACAAAAAAAAGCCTAGGTGATGAACCTAGGCTTTTTGCTTTGTGTCAAGATTGATTACTTGGCAGAAGCGCTGATTGTGAAGATTTCGGTACCGGTGTTACGGATAGCCATTTCGTCGGTATCACCGTAGAAGAACCACATCTGTTCGAAAGAAAGCTTGACTTCGGCACCAACAACTTCGACCTTCGGGGTCAAATTTGCTTTCTTGGAATACAGGCACATATTGTTGATGTTGGAAGCCAGGTTCAAAACAGCACCTTCGACAGTCCAAGTACCATATACCGGATTGCAGTCAGGATATCCTGCATTGGGGTTCATGGGAGGCAGATCAAATTCAAAGGAACCATCTTTGTTAAGGATAAGGGAGCCCGGATTGCCGGAATAATCCATTTCTGCAAACATTGCACCGGAATTCTTGTCTGCGGCACCCTTTGCTGTCCAGGTACCCACGAGGCAGTCATGGGTAATGCCTGCGCCACAAAGTTCAGCCTTGGTAGGATCCGGAGTGGAGTCATCGCTACAAGCGGTCATGAGACCCATAGCGCAGATGCCAGCCAGCAGAGACAGTTTCTTGATCATTATACACCTCATTAATTTTTTCTTGAATATAAGAAAAAGTTGGAAACAAAGGAACATTTTTGCAAATAATTTACCCGGCAACAGAGGATTAGCGCAGTTTTTCCAGGTTCACTACGTGGAGAATCTGGTCAAGCACCTTGAATTTCACCTCGAATCCGGCAAATTTAAAGCCGTAGACTCGTTCCGGATCCTTCTGATATGCGGGCCTTGGGTCCTCGGACAGGATTTCCTGAAGGGTTTTCAGTTTTTCTGTCGGAAATTTAGCCGCAAGATTCTCCGGGAAATCAACCTGCAGGGTATTAAAGCGAACCTGCTCCGCAAAGCCTCCGAGAGCCTCGGGAACGGAATCGGCGTAAGGCAGGTAGGGTTTTATATCCACGATGGGCGTACCATCCATCATGTCGGCGCCGCTGACGATAATTTCAGGCCCATTGTAGTCGCCATCGGAAACGTTCAGCCGGATTTCCTCAATCTTGACGCAACTCATGGCCACCGGATTGGGGCGGAAGCTGCTACGGGTTGCAAAGACGCCCAGGCGCTTGTTGCCCCCAAGACGCGGGGGGCGCACTGTTGGGCTCCAGCGATTTTCGCCATCCTCGCCCATTCTTACATTTTCTGAAAAAATCCAGAGGATCCAAAGGTGGCTGAAACCTTCAAGCCCTCGCAGGGCGTCAGCTACGCGAAACTCCGGCTCGAAACGGATGGCGGAACGCAGTTCCTTCAGGAGACCGCTTTGGCGGGGAATACCGAATTTATCTGGGAAATCGCCCTTGATTTTGGCGATGACCTTGAAGGGGTATACAGACGGGGTTTTGCGGGATTCGTTCACACAGGACTATATAGAAAATTTACTATCTTCCCGAGTGGAATTATTAACACAGGCGTCTCTTATTCCAAGAACAACGCCGTAACAAAGAAGAGGAACAAATGACTGTTGTAGTCTTTATTCTTTACCTTCTGATGATGCTGGGCATCGGTGCCTACTTCTCCAGAAAGGCAAACAGCCTCAACGCCTATTACCTGGGCAACCGTGGCATGAATAAGTGGGTGGTGGCAATGTCTGCCCAGGCATCCGACATGAGTGGCTGGATGCTCATGGGTCTTCCGGGCGCCATCTACCTCAGCGGCTTCTCCGAAGCTTGGATCGGTATCGGTCTTGTGATCGGTACCTACTTCAACTGGAAGATTGTGGGCCGTCGTCTCCGCAAGTATTCCCACTTCTGCGGCGATTCCATTACCCTCCCCGACTTCCTCTCCAACCGCTTCCGTGACCAGAAGGGCGTTATCCGCGTGATTGCCTCCTTCTTCATTCTGGCATTCTTCCTGTTCTACACCGTTTCCGGCTTTGTGGCTTCCGCTAAGCTGTTCGGCACCATCTTCGGCCTGGACTACACCACCGGCCTTATCATCGGCGCCGTTGTGGTTGTCAGCTACACCTTCATGGGCGGCTTCTTCGCCGTTTGCTGGACCGACTTCATCCAGGCATCCATGATGCTCATCGCCGTACTCGTGATTCCTACCATCATCTGCATCTCCGGCGGTGGTTTTGCCGCTACCATGGACGCAGTGAATGTCCAGAATCCCTACCTCATGAGCCTCTTCACCAACGCATCCACCGGCAAGGCAATCGGTTTCATTTCCCTGATTTCCAGCCTGGCCTGGGGTCTTGGCTACTTCGGTATGCCTCACATCTTGGTGCGTTTCATGTCCATCAAGAACGCAGAAGAAATCACCCACTCTCGCCGTATCGCCATGACCTGGGTTATCATCTGCCTTGGTGCCGTGATCATGATTGGTCTCCTGGGCCGCTACTACGTTAGCGCCAACGGTCTCTCCGTTACCGACCCTGAACGTATCTTCATGGTTCTCTGCCAGGCACTCTGCCACCCGGCAATCGCATCTATCCTCATGGCTGCAATCCTTGCCGCTATCATGAGTACCGCAGACTCCCAGCTCCTGGTTTCTGCTTCCGCCTTCAGTAACGACATGTATAAGCACATCTTCCGCAAGAACGCTTCCAACAAGGAAATCATGTGGGTAAGCCGCATTGTGGTTGCCGTTATCGCTATCATCGCCGTTCTCGTGGCTCTCCAGGGCGCACCCTCTGCCGACGGCGCTGCCAAGACCGGCAAGAACTTCCTGGATGTGGTCATGAGCCTCGTTAGCTTCGCCTGGGGTGGCTTTGGCGCTACCTTCGGCCCGCTGGTACTGCTCGCCCTCTTCTGGAAGCGTACCACCCTGCCCGCAGCCGTTGCCGGTATGCTGGTTGGCGGTATCACCACCTTCGTATGGAAGTTCTACCTCTCTGGCCTTAGCGCAGAAATCTTCCAGATCTATGAACTGGTTCCGGGCTTTGTCTTCAGCATGATTACCATCATCGTGGTAAGCCTTCTGACCAAGCAGCCCAGCAAGGAAATCCAGGACGAATTCGACGCCGTGGAACACACCCGCCTTTCCGACATGAAGCTTTAAGCGCTTCGCGCAATTATGAATTATGAATTATGAATTACGATTTATAGTTTGTAATTGACGATAATTTTAAACAAGAAAACCCGGACCTCTCGGTTCGGGTTTCTTTTATTACCATTTTTGCAACAGGATTTTTTAGTCCTTCAAGCAACGGACCGATGCAAAGAATTCTATAGGATATTCATACGGGCTAAAGCACGCTTCTGTGTTTCCAAGTCCGGCAAAAAGACCATATCCGAGTTCAGTACTGGTCCAGAAACGTTCATCATCCTGACATTCGTCGGAAGGGGACGAATGATAGAACGCTTTCATAGCTTCATCATCGTTTTCTAATATCGAAGCAAACTTTTCAATTTCAGCAAAGGACGGCAAGCGCCAACCGTCAGGGCAAATACCTTGGAAATTTTCCGGTAAGTTGCAGTACCACATACAATCCGAGCATATCGTGCCACAGCCTGATTTTAAGGAATCCATTGCAGATCCAACATCATAATAGAAGTATTTACTACCAGCAAATGTTTGATCGGGATATTCTGCATCGTACGCAAGGTCTTCGGCCATCCAGGTATCGCTGGTTATAGAATCCTCGCCATCAAAATATTTCAAGGTAATGGTCTTATATGTTTTTGAGTCTCGAGGGTCAGTCATTTCGCCGTAAGAAACAACAGTTTCATACTTCGTTCCTTTACTTGACGAAGACGTTGCCGTAGAATCAACCTTAGATATTGAAGAAGAAGAACCTGCAGAATCAGCCTTAGATACCGATGAAGAAGATTCTACAGAATCCACCTTAGATATAGACGAGGATGATTCTACATCTTCCGCATTCGACACATTATTCGTAGGCTCATCACCACAAGCAGCAAGAAGTGCTGCTACGGCAACAGAACTCCATAAATATTTCATGATTCCTCCTATTTCATCCATCTATGTTCTTCGTAATCCTGAAGAATCTTTATTGTCTGTTGCAACTTTTCATTTGCCGAAGGATCGGCCTTCTTCGTGCCCAAAGTACCGGCATCCGCCCGTTGCAATCGTTTAACAAACGCACCTACGGTTTCTCCATCTTCTCGATGATAACCTAATGTTGTTAAAACAAGTTCAGCCTTGGTCAGCTTACGGGCCAATTCGGCAGCTGCAGCATTCTTCGGGGTAATGATGTTGCGACGACGTCCCTTTAGGTATCCGCGAACCTTCAGTCCAACAAAAGCAAGGATTGCAATTACAAGAGCCACGTAAATGGCAATACCATCGGTAATCTTTTGCGTGTAGTTCTGCCAGCTGTCCACGGTGCGGCGCCATTCACCTTCCTTAAGGAAGTGCATAAGGCGAGCAGCACGCCCCTGGAGGCTTTCCCACTTGGCACTCAGCCAACTTGGTTCAGAGCCCATTGGAGTAAGCATAGGCGGTGTGGGGTCAAAGACAACCCAGCGACCATCCACAAACGCCTCAACCCAGGAATGGGAATGCTTACGGCGGAAGACGGCGTAGGGGCGGCCCTCCACCACCTCGGGATTTGCAAAGCCGGTGGCATAGCGGGCGGGAATTCCTACACGACGCAAGGTTAAAGTTGCCAGGGTCGCATAATATTCGCAGAAGCCCTGCTTGGCATGCCAGAAGATGGAGAGGGGATCTTTTTTTACGTCGCTGCCAGAACCACGCCAACGTTCAAGGCCCGGAATCTGCAGGGAATAGGTGAAGTTTTCCTTGAAGTAGGCGAGTATGCGCTGGAGGTTTTCTGAATCGCTACTAGAAACGTCGCGACGAACCAACCCCATGGCATCCACCACGGAATCTATGAGAGGTTCGTAACGAGAACCAATAAGCAAGTCCCCTTCATTGTAGACCAGCAAGGAGTCCGGTATTGCACAGGGATTCGTCGATATTTCAGCAGATACGGAATCATTTTTTCCAACAGATACGGAACCGTTCTCGCAAACGAAATAATGCCAGTCGGATCGCTTGCCATTCTTGTCTAGACCATTGACCATACCTCCGGCGAAGTAATGGAGGGAATCCAAATCCTTGGCGGCAAATCCTACAGATCCATAGGGAGCAAAGACAAAGCCGAAATTATTAAGTGTCGATTGCACCCAAACCTGACGAGGCTTACGAACAATGCCGGCAGAATCCAAAGGACGAGTCAACGAATCCGCCACTTCAAGAACAGCATAGTCCACTTGATAGTAAGCAGGCATCAAGGTCTTTACAACTTCAGTCGGCAACTTCCAGATTCCGGCAACATACTTTTCATAACTGGCGGCCTTTAGGTAGCGGGAAGGCTGTGTATCCCAAACGCGGAGTACCACCTGGCTGTTGTACTTTCCGTTGTAATTGCTGCCGAAGCTACCCAAGGCGGCCACCTGGTCAAAACCCATGACTCGTTCCCGCTGGTAAAAATCTTCCGCCCAACGGGCTCCGTTTTCGTATCGGTGGGCCCGCCAGTAACGCCAACCTCCGTAAGAAATCCCTGACAAGGCTATAATCAGAAACCCAAACAGCAAATACTTGTACCAGGCAGTTCCGCGTCGATTGTAGGCGAACAGGGCAAGCAATAGGCCCGCAATTCCAACGCCAGCCCAACCCTTAGGAATCATGAACATTCCAAACAGAAGGGCTGCCACACCATCGAAGGCGACAAAGGTTTCATAGCCTCCATTACCGCGGCTCCGCTCCTGAAGCGCAGCCAGGAAAAGTAGGTATAATCCGGGCAAGAAAACCATAACCGGATTCACACCATTTTCTACACCCGGAGTCATGACCCAGTACAAAGCCAGCGGGACAATGGCGCCATAGGCGGGAATCTTGTTGTACCGCGGACGCTTGGAAAATTCACGGCGACTGGTTGCGTTAACAACTCCGATTACAGCGAAGTATACGGCAAAAACCAAACCAAGCCAGGTCATGTCGAACGTGTGCCCCAGATTGAAAGAGGCTAACACCAGGAACAGCACCTTGGCGATATAGCGGATGTCTACGATTTCTTTTTTCATAGAGACACTCCGCCAGAAATTTTCGCATTCACAAACAGCGTCTTGTGATCACTGGCAGCATCTCCCGCAGGAGCATCGCCCTTGAAGCGGGTCACAACAATATGCTTGTGAACCAGCGGGTCATCCTTTGCAAAAAGGCCCACGCGAAGCACCGGATCCATAGGGCGGGCCGCCGGAGACCAGGGCCCCGGTTTCTTCGCGGAAATCAGGTTGGCCGCAGGAATTCGAGCCAATGCATCTAGCAAGTTCTTGCGGCCTTCGCCATTGGCGGCGCCACTGCCGGCAAGCGGGATTTCCTCGTCGTCGATAAAGAAACGTCCCAGGATGTTCCGTTCCAGAAGCCAAATGCCAATGCCTGCGGTAAGCCTGATGGCGTTTTCCAAATGTTGACGTTCCACGAAAGAAGGCGCCGCCGTGTCCAGCACCAGAATGGCGCCGGCCCCACGTTCTGTTTCAAATTCCTTGGTAAAAGGACGTCCGTATCGGGCAAAGGCCCTATGGTGCAAGTCTCGTAGGGCATCACCCTCACGATATTCCCGAACGCCCACGAAATTCATACCGCGGGTAAGGCTCGGCATGAGCAGCGGTGCAAACACCATACCGCTGGCGCCCGACGTAAGGAACGGGAACTCGCCCACCTTTATAGGGCGAGGATAAACCAGAAGTTCAGCGGAACCCATGTATGGATAAGGCCAGCACATAAGGCCCATAATCTCGGGAACGTTGGCCGCAATTTTCCTTAAGGGAAAGGCTCCTCGATTCTTTGTCTGGATGGAACACTCCAGTTTCTTGAAACCATCCGCCTTAGTTACCCGCACAAGTTCCGACGGCTCTACCGTCAAGGACGGATCCATTCTGAAAGACGAAAGCTGAACGGAATCCAAGCGATTGTTCTTACGGAAGAAGCCCTTCTTTTTTCCAACTGCATTAACAGCAGAATCACCACCAACGCCAATCTCTGCAGAGATTGTTGCAACCTCGCCTTCGTATGCCGGCGTCACAACCACATTTTCAATGGAAACATAATTCAGTTTGCAAGAAGCAAACAAGGAAAGAATCATCCCTAGAAACAGCAAAAAATCCAAACCGCAGAACACCCAGGCAGCCCAAAAGCCGGGAACCATGCCCAGCGCCATGGACAGCGGGAACAAGGCAGCAGCAGCGCGACCAGCCGGAGTAAAGTATTCTTGCCACAGGTAGTAAATATGCATCAAAAGCCCAGCACGCCGAGGCGCACGGGGAACGCTATTTACAAACCATGAAGCAAAAGATTTCATATACCGCGGAGCAATCTTCTAGATCCTTCGACTTCGCCCTTACGGGCTTCGCTCAGGATGACACAACAATCTTTATCCTTTATCCTTTCCGTTTTATCCTATTTCGGGATATTCACCTTCTTCAGGATGCTCTGCAGAATATTCTTGCTGGCCTCGGGATTGGCGCTGTCCTTGGCAAACACGCGATGTTCCATCACCGGGAAGAACACCCGCTGGATGTCGTCGGGATTTACAAAGTCACGACCATTCATGAACGCGCAAGCCTGAGCCATACGGATCAAGTTCAAGCCGGCTCGAGGACTTGCGGCCAAACGTACGCCACCGTCATTACGGGTTGCCTGCACTAGGGTAACCACATAACGTTCCAAAGATTCATCTACGTGAATTTTTTGCACAGCTTCGCGAGTCTTCAGAATTTCTTCCGGCGTAGTCACTGCTACCACCTTATCGATGGGTCGACCTTCTCGATGGCTGCGCAAAATCTGCAGTTCCGTTTCCTCAGTAGGATACCCTACGGAAATGCGAATCATGAAGCGGTCCATCTGGGCTTCGGGCAGCGGGAACACACCATGGAATTCCACCGGATTTTCCGTAGCCAGCACCATAAACAATTCCGGCAGCTTGTGGCGATCCCCTTCCAAAGACACCTGACGTTCTTCCATTGCCTCAAGCAGGGAACTCTGAGTTCTTGGGGATGCACGATTGATTTCATCCGCCAGAAGAATCTGGGTAAACACAGGACCCTTCTTGATATTGAACTCGCCAGTTTTTGCGTTATAGACCGCACCGCCCGTCACATCAGCAGGAAGCAGATCCGGAGTAAACTGGATTCGTGCAAAGTCCGCCCCCACAGCGGCAGCCAAGGCCTTGGAAAGCGTAGTCTTACCTGTACCAGGAACATCTTCAATGAGCACGTGGCCATCAGCCAGCAAGGCCATCAATAAAAGTTCAACGGTATCGTTCTTGCCAAGAAGAACATTATTCAAAGCGGAAGTTAAAGACTTGATCATACCACAAATATATATTCAAAAAAATCCGTCTGGTTCACGCAACCATACGGATTGGAATAGGTTTTATCACTGATTTATGTTTATTTCATCCATAAGCGCCGCCATACCAGACGAAGGCAACGCAAACCGTAATTTACCACATTCAAGTTGGAGGTTTCCTCGGCATAGACCGTTGGAATGGGAAGTTCCCCAACCTTAAATCCTCGGGCGTCCGCAATGGCGATCAGCTCCAGATCAATATCAAAGCTGGTACTCAGTTTTTCAAGGTCCAAGGTTTTCAGGAAATCCGTTCGGTACAGTATAAAGCCGCTATGACGATCCGTCAACTTCTGTTTGAACGCCAGGTTTTCCAACGCCGTCAAGAAAGCGCCGCCAACACGTTTATGGAGGGGCATGTTTCCCTTCTTGGCACCGCCGGCAACCGCGTGACGAGAGCCCTGCAGCAAAGCAAGCGGTGCAGACTCCCTACCCTGTCTATCCGTGGCTCTGAATTTTTCCAGATGATCCAAGAACTTGTCCAGCAAAGCTGCAGGATACTGACCATCCCCGTGAAGGCAGGCAACGAACTTTGCACCAGAGGCAATTCCCTCGGTCAAGCCCTTCTTTACCACAGCTCCATAACCGCTGTTTTTTTCAAAGCAGAAATAATCCAAACGGCAAGCAGCCTGGTCTCCGTACTTTTCTCGGACTAGCTTTGCATACTCGTAAAAAGCCTTTTCCGTTCCGTCCCTTGAGCCATCATTTACAACAAGTATTCTGGAGCGATCCCACACTTCGGCAGGAATCTTCGAAAGAACCTCCGCCAGGGTCTTTTCCACGTTGTAGGCGGGAACGAAGATAAAAGAATCAAACCGCATCTTAGATTCTATCGAGGCTACGCCTCTCCAGAATGACGTTCAACAGAATAGTATTTCACAAACCAACGCAAGGATTCTTCCAGCACAGCTTTCAAGGGAGTTCTAGCCCTGAAACCAAGCAGGCGCTCCGCCTTTTCAACGTTGGGCAGACGACGCATGGAATCTTCGTAGCCGGCACCGTAGTACGCAACACCATCTACGATTTGCGGTACAGGAATGGAATTTTCATCAACACCACGAATCTGAGCGTAAATGTTTCTCATCATCTGGGAAAGTTCGGCAATGCTCAGCTCATTATCGGGATTGCCAACATTGAATGCCTGGCCCAGGGCGGGATTTTCGCCTTCGGCACCTGCGGCAAAAAGACTAAACATAAAGTCCACCGCATCGTGAACAGAAGTAAAGCTGCGCTTTGCAGCACCTCCGTTCACCAGCATGAAGGGTTCACCTCGAACCAGGGCCGTAGAGAAGTTGGCAAGGACTCGCGGGATACCTTCCCCATCAACTCCGGGCATAAAGTCCATGAAGGGGCCCACAAAATTAAAGGGGCGAACCACTGTCCAGTTCAAGCCGGGCAAGCCTGCGATATAGCGTTCCGCCAGAAGTTTCGCCGTGGCATAGCTCCAGCGGCTAGCCGTCACAGCGCCAAAAGTCAGTTCGGAAGAGTCCTCGTCGAGAAGGCCGGAGGTAGCGCTAGTCTTTCCGTAGATTTCCGACGTGGAAAAATGAATGAGCCATGAACCGCTCTTGGCACAGGCATCCGCCAGACGTGCCGGATGATCGTAGTTACTGCGGATAACCTCTGCGGATTCAGCCATATAACGGCTTGGCGTACAAATGGCAGCCAGATTCACAACCAGCGGGAAACGTGCTATACGTTCCACCACCAGCGGGTTCGCCAGGTCTGCACAAAGGAATTCTACCCGAGGGTTTGCCAAGTGCTGCTGGATGCGGTAGGATTCCAGGTCTACGCCAAAGACCCGCCAATTGGTTCTTTCAAGGACCGCCTGCAGAAGGTGACTACCAATAAAACCACCGCAGCCCACAAGAGCCACGGTGATGGAATTATCCTGAAAGTTTAGGTAACGGGGATTCACGTTTCCAAATTCACCCTGCAAAAGGCAAGGGTTACTTGGTCACCTTGAAGGTGGCAGAATTGCCGGCCTTACGGGTTTGTTCGTAGGGAATCACTCGGATAATGGCGGTTTCGGTAGGTTCAGCCACATCTTCGGTCAGCTTGACCTTCTGTTCGTAGCAAGTCTTACCATCCGGTTCTTCGGGACCTGCAGATTCTTCCAGCATATCCACGCCTTCGTCATCTTCGGAGGTCTTGAATACAAAGCGATAGCCGGATCCCTGAACGTCGGAACCGTAAATCACGGTAATGGTTTCACCCATCTTGAAGGATTCACCTTCCTTAGGTGCAACAACCTTTACCCCGTTAGAAACAGAGCAGTCCAGAGCAGGCAAATTGGAAGAACCTTCCTCACTAGAAGAAGAAATTTCCTTACTGGAAGAAGACTTGGGAGAATCTTCGGAAGATGCGGAAGAGGAATCGTCGCAAGCGACCAAACCAAATGCAGCCAAACCAACAGACAAAACCAGGGAACGGGTAAACTTCATATTAAACCTCATCTTTTTTTACAGGGGTTAATATATAAAAACCAAACCATCTCTGCAAAAAAGCGCAAAATCTAGTGATAAAAAACCGAACATACTGCACAAAATGTCACTCAGTGACAAAAATTTTTTATATATTATCCGCGAATCAAGGATTTAAGGGTGATTCCGTCCCAGGAAATACCGGAAAAATTCCTAAAATTGCCAAAAATTTGACTCAACTATAGATTTTACTAGCGAAATTAAGGGTTTATCTAGGCTATGGCAGTAAAATACGACGAAAGCAATATTAAAACATTGGATTGGTACGAACATATCCGCATGCGTCCGGGTATGTACATCGGTAAACTTGGCGATGGTCAGAGCCCCGATGACGGCATTTATGTTCTCGCAAAGGAAGTGATCGACAACTCCATCGACGAATTCGCCATGGGTGCCGGCAAGAAGATTGAAATCACCATGGAAGACCATGCCTGCCGCGTCCGCGACTATGGCCGTGGCATCCCCCTGGAAAAGGTCATCGACTGCGTCAGCAAGATGAACACCGGTGGTAAGTACGATTCCGAAGCCTTCCAGAAGTCCGTGGGTATGAACGGTGTGGGTACCAAAGCGGTGAACGCCCTCTCCACCACTTTCGTTGTCCGCAGTATCCGCGACGGCCGCGTGAAAAAGGCCGAATTCAGCAAGGGTATCCTTACCAAGGACTACAAGATCGAGGCTACCAACGAAAAGAACGGTACCGAAATCTACTTCGTGCCCGACAACGACCTTTTCAAGAACTTCAGGTTCCTTCCGGCCTACATGGAAGAAAAGATCTGGAACTACGCTTACCTGAACACAGGCTTGTCCCTCATCATGAACGACAAGACCTACGTAAGCCCCAACGGTCTTTTGGACCTCTTGCACAGCCGTACCGACGACACCATCCGCTACGACGTCATCCACTGCAAGAGCAAGGATATCGAGTTCGCCATCACCCATTCCAACCAGGAAGGTGAACATTACTTTAGCTTCGTGAACGGCCAGCACACCACCCAGGGTGGTACTCATCAGGCAGCCTTCCGCGAAGGCGTGGTCAAGGGCATCCGCGACCATTTCAAGAAGGAATTCGACGCCAGCGACGTGCGTAACTGCATTATCGGCGCCATTTCCGTACGTATCCAGGAACCGGTTTTCGAATCCCAGACCAAGACCAAGCTGGGCAGCACCACTACCGCTCCCAACGGCCCCGCACTTCGCTCCTGGATCGTGGACTACGTGGCCAAGGAACTGGACAACTACCTTCACAAGAACGAAGCCGTTGCCAAGGCAATGCTGGACCGCATCAACCAGAACGAAAAGCTCCGCAAGGACCTGGCTGGTGTAAAAAAGCTGGCCAACGAACGCGCCAAGAAGGCAAATCTTAACAACAAGAAGCTTCGTGACTGTTCCGTACACCTTACCGATGCAAAGAACCCGCTGAAGAACGAAACCATGATCTTCATTACCGAAGGTAACTCTGCATCCGGTACCATCACTACGGCACGCAATCCCAAGACCCAGGCAGTGTTCAGCCTTCGCGGTAAGCCGCTGAACAGTTTCGGCCTGAGCAAGAAGATTGTTTACGAAAACGAAGAATGGAACCTGCTGCAGGCAGCCTTGAACATCGAAAACGGTCTGGAAGACCTGCGCTACGACAAGGTGATTATTGCAACCGATGCCGACGTGGACGGTATGCACATCCGCCTGCTTCTCATGACCTTCTTCCTGCAGTTCTTCCCGGAACTGGTGGCAGAAAAGCACCTGTACATTCTGCAGGCCCCCCTGTTCCGCGTCCGCCACAAGAAGGACAAGACCAAGACCTTCTACTGCTACGACGAAGAGGAGCGCGACCGCGCCGCCAAGGAAATCACCAAGAAGGATCTGGAAATCACCCGATTCAAAGGTCTTGGCGAAATGGACTCCGAAGACTTTAAGCTTCTGATCGGCGAAAACATGCACCTGGAAACAGTGACCATGCCTACCGACGCTTCCCTGGGTAAAATGCTTGAATATTACATGGGCAAGAACACCCAGAGCCGTCAGGACTTTATTGTTGAAAACCTTAGAACTGAAGCCGTTGAGGAGCTGTAATCATGGATGAAGAACAGAAAACACTAGGCCTCTCCAACGTAAATCATCTGGAAAAGCTGTATAACGGCTGGTTCCTGGACTACGCAAGCTACACCATCCTTGACCGTGCCGTGCCTTATTTCGAAGACGGCCTCAAGCCGGTGCAGCGCCGCATTCTGCACACCCTTTTCGAAATGCACGATGGCAGCTTCCACAAGGTGGCAGGTATCGTAGGTGATACCATGCATTACCACCCCCATGGCGACGCTTCTATCTACAGCGCCCTGGTGAACATGGGCCAGAAGAACCTGCTCATCGAGCCCCAGGGTAACTGGGGTAACCCCCTCACCGGTAACGAAGCCGCTGCTCCCCGTTACATCGAAGGTAAGCTTTCCGACTTCGCCGTCGAGGTGATGTTCAACCCGGAAACTACGGAATGGATTCCCAACTACGATGGTCGTTCCAAGGAACCGGTTTCCTTGCCCGCCAAGTTCCCCATTGTGCTTGCACAGGGCGTCGATGGTATTGCCGTAGGCCTTTCCACCACCATCCTCCCCCACAATTTCAAGGAACTTTGCCAGGCCAGCATCGACTACCTGCGTGGCCGTAAGTTCGTTCTTTACCCGGACTTCTTTACCGGCGGCATCATCGACGTCAGCGAATACGACGACGGTCGTCGCGGCGGCCGCCTCAAGGTCCGCGCCCGCATCGAAAAGGTGGACAACAAGACTCTCGCCATCCGTGAAATCCCCTTCGGAACCACTACGGACAGCCTGATCGACTCCATCGTCAAGGCCAATGACAAGGGCAAGATCAAGGTGAAGCAGATCGTGGACCACACCACCGAAAACGTGGAAATCCTGGTTCATCTGCAGCCTGGTACCGACCCCCAGGTGGCAATCGACGCCCTCTATGCATTTACCGACTGCCAGACCACCTTGGCAGCCAACTCCTGCGTCATTATCGACAAGAAGCCCAAGTTCAGTAGCACTACCGAACTTCTGAAGCTTTCTACAGACCACACCGTTCACCTGCTGGACTGGGAACTGGATAACCAGCTCAAGCACCTGCAGGACCAGTGGCACATGACCAGCCTTGAAAAGATCTTCATCGAGCACGAAGTCTATGAAGTGATCAAGCAGGCCAAGACCCACGAAGAAATGGTGCAGTTGATCGACGACGGCTTGAAGCCCTATGTGCGCAAGCTCCGTCGCGAAGTGACCCGCGAAGAAATTCTCAAGTTGGCAGAAATCCCCGTCCGCAGAATCAGCCGTTTCGACCGCAAGAAGGCCGACGAATTGCTGAAGGAACTGGACGCAAAGATTGAAGAAGTCAACTACAACAAGGAGCATTTGACCGACTACGCCGTCAACTACTTCAAGAACATTCTCAAGAAGTATGGCGAAGGTCGCGACCGCAAGACTGAAATCGGCGAATTTGGCACCGTCAGCGCAGTCCATGTGGCTCTGGCCAACCAGAAGCTCTACGTGAACCGCAAGGAAGGCTTCGTCGGCACCGGCATGAAGAAGGAAGAATACCTCTTCGACGTGTCCGAGTACGACGACCTTATCGTGTTCAAGGCCGATGGCAGCTTCAAGGTGGTTAAGGTCAGCGACAAGGACTTCGTAGGCAAGGACATCATCCTTGTTGAAAAGTTCAAGAAGGACGACGACCGCCATATCTATAACGTCATCCACCAGGATGGCAAGGAAGGCACCGCCTACATCAAGCGCTTCAACGTGGGTGGCGTTACCCGCGACAAGGACTACTTCATGGGCAAGGGCAAGCCGGGCAGCAAGATTCTTTACCTGTCCAGCAACCTAAACGGCGAAGCCGAAGTGGTGGAAGTCACCCTGAAGCCCCGCCCCCGTACCAAGCTGAACTTCGAAGTGGATTTCAGTTCTGTAGAAGTGAAGGGTCGTGGCGCCATTGGCAATATCGTCACCAAGTACCCCATCAAGAGCATCAAGCGCACCCGCAAGGGCGTTAGCACCTTGGGCGCACGCGTGCTGTACTTCGATGCCCCCAGCGGCATCATCAGCACCCAGAAGAAGGGCGACCGCATCGGTGAATTCGGCGAAAAGGACAAGATCCTTATCGTGAAGGAAAACGGAACTGCACGAGTCCATGACATGGCAGACCCGATCCTGATCGGTACAGGCATCAAGTACATTCACAAGTACGATCCTGCACAGGTCTTCAGTATACTGTACTTCGAAGGCGGGAACTTCAACTACATGGTCAAGCGCTTCAATTTGGAAGGCTGCCCCATGACAACGGAGTTCAGCCTCATCAGTGACCATAAGGATTCCCAGATGATCGAGTTCTTCGCAACCGACGACGCCCGCGAACTGATGGAATACCAGGTTGGCCGCGAAGTCCAGAAGGAAGAACTGGATCTGACGGAAATGGCCGATGTCAAGGGCTATAAGGCTCTGGGCAGCAAGTTCACCGCCAAGAAGGTAAAGCGCGTCAGCCGTATCTCCCCCGCCGATCCGTTCTGCGATTCCGTAGAAGAAGACGGCGATGAAGACAGTGGCGAAGAGCCGGATCTCTTCAAGTAAGGATTCCGGCGATGCGGTTCGCACCGCAATCCAGAATTCGTAAAATCGTCTAGAATAAGAAAAACACCTTGGTAAAAGCCAAGGTGTTTTTTGAATCGCTGAAGCTTGCAGCCAGCTAGTCTAAAAGCCAGTCGCCAAAGCTGGCGTCAGAAGGCATTCTCCAGTCGGCGCGGGGAGACAAACTGATGGTACCTACCTTGGGGCCATCGGGAATGCAGCTACGCTTGAACTGCTGGGTAAAGAAGCGGCGTACAAAGAGTTTCAAGCAGCGTTCCAGTTCTTCGTCTGGATATTTGGCAGGAACCGCGACTCCGTTTTCCGTGGTGGCACCAAAGGCCTTCTTCGCCAGGAACAGCATCTTTGCAGGCTCCGCACCGTACTTCGCAAAATGGTACAGGTAGAAATCGTGGATTTCGTAGGCGCCAAGAATGGATTCGGTCTTCTGGGCAATCTGGCCGTTGGCGTCGGCAGGCAGAAGTTCCGGAGAAACAGGCGTATCCAAGATGTCGCGAAGTACGACAGCCAAGGCATCAGCCGTCTTTTCCTTAGGAATAAAACTACGGGCGCGATCGGCGTACCAGGCAACCACATGGCGGACCAGCGTTTTCGGGATGTCGCAGTTTACCGCATACATGGACATGTGATCCGCATTGTAAGTGCTCCAGCCCAAGGCGATTTCAGAAAGGTCGCCGGTACCTACCACAATGCCGCCTTCCTTGTTGGCAACGTCCATCAAGATCTGGGTGCGTTCGCGGGCCTGGACATTTTCGTAGGTCACGTTCAGTACAGCAGGATCATGACCGATGTCGCTGAAGTGCTGCATGCAGGCGTCCTTGATGGACACGGTGCGCAGTTCAACGCCCAAAAGGTTTGCCATTTCCACCGCATTGTTCTTGGTGCGGTTGGTAGTTCCAAAGCCGGGCATAGTCAGCACCAGGATTTCGGAAGCAGGGCGCTTCAGAAGCTTGAAGGTTTCGGCAATTACCAACAAAGCCAAAGTGGAATCAAGACCGCCACTCAAGCCCACAACGGCGCGCTTGGAATGGGACGCTTCTATACGCTTAGCGAGACCCGCGCACTGGATGTTAAAAATTTCCTTGCAGTTGGCATCACGAGCTTCAATATTTCCCGGAACAAAGGGCGTGGGGCAAACATAACGATACTTGAGCGCATCAACGTTTTCACCCGCAGCGATTTCCGGCAACGGACCAAATTCCGCAGCTGTAGCAAAGTAAGGCGTTGCGTCAAAGTCCTGGAAAGAACCTTCGCTCAGGCGCTGCATATTCAAGCGCTGCACATCAACATCTGCGTAAATGATTTCGGAATCACGGCCATAGGTCTTACTTTCAGCCAACATACTTCCGTTTTCAGAAATCATCAGGTGACCGCTGAACACCATGTCGGTGGTGGATTCCTGAACGCCGGCGGAGGCATAGACGTAGGCCGCCATGCAGCGAGCGGACTGGTTCATCACCAGGTTGCGGCGGTAGTCACCCTTGCCTACCAGAGCATCACTGGCGGAAAGATTCAAAATGACGTTGGCACCAGCCAGGGCAAGTTCACCACTGGGAGGCATGGGAGTCCAAAGGTCTTCGCAAAGTTCAACGCCGAAGCAGATTTCAGAGCCGGCACTTTCTGCGGAGCATCCACTTGCAGCAACACCATCACCAACGGAACTTACGCCACTGCGAATAAAATTGGTTACAGGCACTTCACCAAAGCCAGGGAAATCCCAGGTAATGCGGTCGGCAGAATTCAGCAGATCGCGACCGCTATTGAAGTGACGTTTCTCGTAGAATTCACGCTGGTTAGGCAAATGAATTTTCGGGGTCACCGCAATCAAATGACCGCGCTGAACAAAGGCGGCACAGTTATAAAGGCGACCAAACATGCGGAGGGGCAAGCCCACAGCAACAATCATGTCGGAATCGGCAAAAGCATCTGCAATTTTCTGCAGGCTTGCATATGCATTCTTCAACAGCAGTTCCTGGTGGAACAGGTCGCTACAGGTGTAGCCTGTAATGCAAAGTTCCGGGAACACCGTAACGGCGGCACCCTCATTTAGAGCAGTCTTACCGCAGCGAATAATTTCTGCGGTATTAAAAGCAGTATCCGCAACCTTCAGGTTGGGGCAGACAGAAGCAAATCGATAAAATCCGAACATGGCTTAAATATAAAAAAAGAACGCAAGACTAACTTGCGTTCTAGATTCTTCGACTACGCTCTACGAGCTTCGCTCAGAATGACATTCTTGATTCTAGAGCTTTGTTCAGAATGACATCCTCGCGAGCGCCATCTATCATTTACTTGCTAGACTTGATTCCCAGCTTGTTCATGCGGTAGTTCATCATGCGGGGGCTTACGCCCAGCTCGCGGCCTGCAGCAGAAAGGTTTCCGTTGTGGCGCTTGATGGCTTCGGTGATCAGCTCGCGTTCGTAGTTGTTCATCATTACGTCCAGCGGAGCGCTCTTCATTTCTGCAGAAATCACAGAACCGGTGCTCAAGCTTGTCTGCAACGAAGGCGGCAAGTTGTAGCTGTGCACGCAGTCGTCGCTTGCCGTAAGCACGGCACGTTCCATGCAGTTTTCAAGTTCACGGACGTTACCTGGCCAATGATAGCTCATGAGCAAGTTGATGGCGGTTGTAGACAAACGAGCCACCTTCTTGTTGTAGCGCAAGTTCATCTTTTCGATGAAATGTTCTGCCAGCAAGATAATGTCGCTCTGGCGCTTTGCCAAGTCCGGCATGGAAATCGGGAAAATGTTCAAGCGGTAGAACAAGTCTTCGCGGAACAGTTTCTTTTCCATCAATTCTTCGAGATTGCGGCTGGTTGCTGCAAGGAAGCGCACGTCGGAATGAAGTTCTTCGTTACTGCCCACGCGGCTGAAAGTCTTTTCCTGCAAGAAGCGGAGCAACTTCACCTGGGTCTGCATGGTCAAATCACCAATTTCATCCAGGAACAAAGTACCACCATTTGCAGCCTCTGCACGGCCAATTCTGCGGTTCACTGCACCAGTGAACGCACCCTTTTCGTGACCGAAAAGTTCGCTTTCCACCAGGTTCTCGGGAAGGGCGGCGCAGTTCAAGGTAATGAAGGGTTTGTCCTTACGGCCGGACATATTCACGATGGCGCGGGCGATCATTTCCTTACCGGTACCGCTTCCACCGCGGATGAGCACCGTGGCATCGGAAGGAGCCACTTGGCGAACCTGTTCGTAGACAATCTGCATTTCGCGGCAGTTGCCCACCAGGTCGGAAGGATTGTTGCTGAGCATGTCGCGGAGCTTGCGGTTTTCTTCGCGAAGGGCATCTTGCTCAGCGTGCATTTCGATGCATTCGTTGGCAGCATCACCAGTGATGTTGGCGATAATTTCCAGAAGAGCTACGTCGCGGTCCAGATCCGTAGCGCCGTCCACCGGGCGGTCCACAGAAAGAGTACCGATCAAATCTTCGTCATGAATCAGAGGTACGCAAATAAAGGCCACCTGGCTATCGTAATTACGGGAGCCGGTACGGTTCAAAAAGCGGGAATCCTTGCGCAGGTCCGGAATCACATGGCTGCGGCGAGTTTCTGCCACATGGCCCGTAATACCTTCACCAATATGATACTGGCCCAGCTGCTTTTCGGCATCATCCAACCCGTGGGAGGATTCAATCTTCAGGGTATCCCCAAAACGCAGCGTAAAGGTGCCGCGGAGCATACCGAGTTCCGAATCCAGAATGGACAGAACGTTGGACAGGAGCTTTTCCACGTTACGTTCGTGGATAATGGCTGCACTGATCTTCTGAATAACAGCAATTTCTGGGCCGATTGGTTGTTTCATAGGAGTCTCTTGGTTCGGAATCTGATTTTACATAAAATGTAAAATAAGTTTTTTTCTAAGTCAACTTATTTTTAAAGTTTTTCCTTAATACGCTTCAAGGCCACCTTGGTCTGTTCGTGGTCGCCGAAGGCGGTCAAGCGGAAGTAACCTTCGCCGCAGGGACCGAAGCCCGAGCCCGGGGTACCCACCACTTCGCAAGTGCCAAGGAGGCGATCGAAGAAGTCAAAGGACTTTTCGCCTTCGGGCAGTTTCCACCAGATGTAGGGAGCGTGTTCGCCACCAAATACGGTGTAGCCGGCGGCGGTGAGCTCGGTGCGGATCATGGCAGCGGTGTCCATGTAGCCCTTGATCACGGCCTTGGTCTGTTCCCAGCCAACGGGAGTGTAGATGGCTTCGGCGGCGCGCTGAACCACGTAGTTCACGCCGTTAAACTTGGTGCACTGACGGCGATTCCACATGGCGCGGAGCTTGCCCAGTTCGTGAGGAACGATGGTGTAAGCGCAACGGACGCCGGTAAAGCCAGCGGTCTTACTGAAGCTGCGGAACTCGATAGCGCAAGTGCGGGCGCCAGGGATTTCGTAAATGGAGTGAGGCAGGGATTCATCCTGGATGTAGCAGTTGTAAGCACCATCGAAGAGGATGAGAGCGCCAGTTTCGTTGGCGTAGTCCACGAACTTCTGGAGCGTTTCGCGGCTAAGCACGGTGCCAGTCGGGTTGTTGGGGCTGCACAGGTAAATCAGCTGCACCGGGTTCTTGGGAAGGTCCGGCTGGAAATTGTTTTCGGCAGTAGAAGCCAGGTAGGTAACTTCAGAGAAGTGGCCATCGTCCTGCATAAAGCCGGTACGGCCAGCCATCACGTTGGAATCCAGGTAGACAGGATAAACCGGGTCGGGAATAGCGATCTTTACGTCGGCGGCAAAAAGTTCCTGGATGTTGGCCACGTCGCACTTGGAACCGTCACTGACGAACACATCGTCTGGATCCATTTCAACACCGCGGGGAGTGTATTCGCCACGGATGATGGCTTCGCGCAAGAAGTCGTAACCCTGTTCCGGACCGTAACCGCGGAAGGTGTCCTTACAGGCCATTTCGTCAACAGCCTTGTGCATGGCTTCAATAGCGGCAGGGATAATGGGAGTGGTCACGTCGCCGATACCCAGACGGATAATGTCGGCATTGGCGTGGGTGCCCTGGTATTCCTTGATCTTCTTGGCGATGGTAGAGAAAAGGTAGCTGCCAGGAAGACGATCGTAAAATGGATTAATGATGGATTCGTTCATAATTTAGATTCCAGGTTTCAGGCTCGAGGCCCGAGGATTTTTTGTTTATAAACTTTCGATAATAGAGTTTTTAATGAAGAATGAAGTGTGAAAGATGAAGAATGTTTTAACCACGCGCCGAAGGCGCCATTCTTTTCATTTTTAATACTTCATCTTTCATTTAATAAAGTCCGGTAAAGCATTCCTTCGCGGGGCCGGTCATAAGGACAGAGCCGCCTTCTTCGTGCTTGATGTGGAGGGTTCCGCCATCCAGAATCACGTCGGATTCAAGGCCTACGCGGTTTGTGCGCTGGGCTGCTACCAAAGTGGCGCAACTGCCGGTGCCACAAGCCATGGTAATGCCACAACCGCGTTCCCACACGCGCATACGGATCTTGCCCGGTTCCAGCACCTGGGCGAATTCAATGTTGCAGCGGTCCGGGAACTGCTTATCATGTTCCAGAACGGGGCCCCAGTTTTCCAGTTCCACCTTGTCGATGTCATCCACGAAAATCACCGTGTGGGGGTTACCCATGGAAACCGTTTCGCCGGTAAAGTCAAAAGTATTTGCAGTCAGCTTGATGGTGCCCAAAAAATCGCGGGGAGCACCCATATCCACACAGACACGGCCATCGTCCAGAATGGTGGGCTTGATCAGGCCGCTCTTGGTGTGCAAAACAAAAGAAGTCCCGTTGCCGAGGCCACGAGACACAATAAACTTCGCAACGCAACGGGTGGCATTACCGCACATGGCAGCTTCGGAACCGTCGGCGTTAAAGATGCGCATCTCGAAATCGACGCCGTTACCCTTGCCGTCGCTAGTTGCACGAATATCCTTTTCGGCCACCACGTATTCTTCGGAACTCTTCAGGGGAGTCACCACCACCACGCCATCGGCACCAATACCGAAGCGACGGTCGCAAAGTTCAATGACACGCTGCTCCAGGTCCTTGCCCAGAGTCATATCGAAAGATTCACCCGGTTCTACCAAAACAAAGTCGTTTCCCAGGCCAGTCCACTTAGAAAATTTCAAAGACATAAATTGTAATCCTTATTTTCGCCCTAATAAAGCAAAAAACATGCCACTTTTACATTTTCAGTAAAAGTGGCGATTTCGTTAAAATTTCAGCGACTTGCGCCTATTCCAGAATTTCAAGATTTGAAAGATTTTACAATTTGTGTAAACACAATGATTTCGTTTTACACAAAATGTAAAATGCTGTTCAAGCCATAAAAAAATCCTCCGATTTTTTCGGAGGATTCATTTTTTGTCCTGCTATACTTTACTGAGCATCATCATCATCGTTCTTCTGGAACGGGATAAGTTCCACACGACGGTTCATTGCTCGACCTTTCTTGGTCTTGTTGTCTGCAACCGGTTTATCCGGGCCATAACCTGCAGCTCTCAGACGATCAGAAGAAATTCCATTTTCAATGAAATAATCCACCACGGCCTGGGCTCGATCCTGAGACAACTTTCTATTCAGTTCTGCGGAACCGACATTATCAGTATGTCCCTGAATTTCGAGGTTGGCCACAGGAATCTTCTTAAGGAGAGCCACGATATCATTCAGAGTTCTATAGCTCTTCTTGTTGATCTTGGCAGAGCCTGTCTGGAACTGAATACCCTTCTTCAAGTTATCCAGGTCTTCCTTCTTGTTCAGCGGGCAGCCTTTCTTATTCACCTTGATGCCAGGCAAAGTATTGGGGCACTTGTCCTGATAGTCAGGAACTCCGTCGCCATCGGTATCCATGGGGCATCCAGTCGTATCGACTTCAATGCCCTTCGGAGTATTGGGGCACTTGTCCATTTCATCAGAAACGCCATCGCCATCAGCATCGGCAGGGCAGCCCACGGAATCCACAGCCACGCCCGGCTTGGTGTTGGGGCACCTATCCTGATAATCCGGAACTCCGTCGCCATCAAAGTCAAGGGGACAGCCATCCGAGCCAACCTGGATTCCTTCCGGAGTGTTGGGGCATTTGTCAAGGCTATCGACAACGCCATCACCGTCTCGGTCAAGAACCTGTTGAATAACGGTATCTCTTACAACTACCGTATCAGCGGCAGTAACGGTAACAGTATCATGAACAACAACGGTGTCAGGCAAGCCCTGCGGGCACTCGCGTTCCGGAGCCTTTTCTGCACCACCGAAGGAAATGGTCAGCAAGCCGGTAAAGGCATAGGTAACCGTGGGAACATAACCATAGGACTTTCGGTGACCCTTCTGGTCTACATAATGAAGGGTGTAGTCCTCAATATTTTCCATTTCCTTGTCGCGGTTATATCCTACTCGCATCATACGGGGAGACAAGTCAAGACCGCCGGCCATTTCAATATTGTAGGGCAAGTGAAGTCTCAAACCCGGAGTCACAAGCATAGGATCTTCAAAGAAGTCAAGAGGCATGCCGTTGTTCTCGACACGGAATTCTCCGGAGTATTCCAGGAAGGCTGTAATCCACTTGGCCCAATCCCAGTCAAAACCTGTGCTGTAGACCAAGGTATTGGAACCTTCATTAGCATACATCATACCAGCGCTGATATTCCAGCGAATAGGAATGTCCAGCTTGCCGAAGTCCAAGGATGCGATGGCAGTAGCACCCACGACAACTTCGTCTGCGGTATAGGCGTTGGTAGTACCATCACCGCGAATATACCAGGCATGGCGAGGACGAAGTCCCAAAGCCTTTCGGCCAATGGGCAGGTATACATCGAATTGAGCAGCCAAGCTAAGCACGCTGGAATCGCTTATGAAAGGAGCTCTGACCTTGGTCCAGATGTCAAGATCGCCCTGGCGGATATTGCTAGTCGCCTGCAAGTAACCATCTGCATAGGAACGGTCATAGTTGATGTTGAAAGCAACACCCCCATCTACATAATCAGAAAGACCTACAGCCACAAAAAAGTTACCCGTAGCAGAAAGTTTAAAATGTTTAAGTTTTTTTCTTTCTGCATCATCATAAAAAACGCCATTTCGAGCCAAGGCCCAAGGGTCAAAGGAGACGTTACCACCGGTACCACCGATAAAGCGCCACTGCCCCAAACTTTTGGCATTTTGCTGGTGGATACCATCAGATCCACCCATGAGACCTGTCTGCGCCGATGCTAGTACAGACAAGCATAACACTATGAATAATATGGACTTACGTACCATAAAGAATTGTCCTTCTTAAATAATTCCGCGCCAAATTTAAAAAAACACGTCCTTCTTTCAAAGACTTGTTATTCTTCTTACATGAAATTTTCCTTGTCAAAATGTCAACAAATGCTTGAAAACGCCCCCTTGGTTGAACATATCCTATAAGATTTTCTACATTTGGCCACATGAATTTAAAGGACCGCATTATTCGATCTACGGGTAAGAAGGCACCCTTCCGCCTAGTTCTTGTAGACATCACCAATACAATGAACGAAATCGGCGCAAAGCATGGCGCACAGTCTTACTCCCTGAAGTTGCTGGCAGAAACGGCAATTTCGTCCATTTTCTTGAGCAGCAGCCTCAAGATGAAGGGCACGGTAAGCGTAACCGCCACCTTCGGCGGTGAAATTTCCTACGCCAAGGCAGACACCAGTCCGCTCATCAGCCGCAAGGAAGACGAAGAATCCTACTACTTTGTACGCGCCATGATTCCCCATGACGACCTGCAGGCAATCAAAGGCGACGAACCGGCCCTGATTCCCCAGACCTACCAGGTGGTAAAGCTGAACGAATTTGGCAAGCGTGTTCATGAAAGTATGGTGCAGGCCGTCAGTGCCTCCATGGGACAGAACCTGGCAACCTACCTGTACCAGTCCGAACAGATTCTTTCTGCTGTTGGTATCGAAGCCCAATTCAACAAGCAGGACCCGAGCAAACTAGACTACGCCATCGGCTTTTATGTGGAAGCCTTCCCCGAAATGGAAGAAAAGGACACCACCATCCTGGAACAGGTGGTGCTGAACCTGCCCAAGTTCGCCGACATGTACGCCACCCAGCAGAGCGGTGGCAAGACCATGCTGGACGAACTGCTCTACCAGTTCGAAGGTCCCTACGAAATCGAAGTCATCAAGGAATTCGGCGCCAAGGCATTCTGCCCCTGCAGCAAGGAACGCACCATCAGTTCCCTGGCAGCCCTGCCCATCAACGACTTGAAGGATCTTGAAAAGGAAGGCAAGGACCTGGAAATGATCTGCGACTTCTGCCGCACCAAGTACGTTGTAACCATCGACGACTTAAGAAATTTGATTAAGGAAAGAGAAGTTTAAAATGAAAAAAAATGAAAGATGAAGGATGAAGAATTTTAGATTTCGCGGCTCCGCCGCCTAGTTTCAATTTTTCACTTTTCATTTTTCATTGTTCACTAATTTTGAAGGATTTATATGTTTACTAAGCAATGTGTCGTGACTCTGGACCTGGAAGGCGTTCTCGCTCCTGAAATCTGGATTGCCGTAGCCGAAAAAACCGGCATCGAAGACCTGCGCCTCACCACCCGCGACATCCCCGACTACGATGTTTTGATGAAGGGCCGAATCAAGATCATGGAACGCGAAGGCCTCAAGCTTTCTACCATCCAGGACGTAATCCGCAACCTAGGTCTTCTGAAGGGCGCCCGCGAATTCATGGATACTCTTCGTGACGAAGCACAGGTGATCATTCTTTCTGACACCTTCCAGGAATTCGCCTACCCCATTATGCAGAACCTGGGCATGCCCACCATTTTCTGCCACAACCTGATTGTGGAAGACGACATGATCAAGGGTTACCACCTGCGTCTCAACGACCAGAAGACCAAGGTGGTCAAGTCCCTGCAGAATTTGAACTTCAAGGTTTTCGCAAGCGGCGACTCCTTCAATGACACAGGCATGCTGAAGCAGGCCGACAAGGGTTGCTTCTTCTGCGCTCCGGATTCCATCGTGGCACAGTTCCCCCAGC
>JAKSIF010000011.1 GCA_024398965.1 Fibrobacter sp.
GAAAGTCAACAAAAAAGGGTGGCGAAGCCACCCACACATGTTGATGAAGAGCCAAGAAAATACGAAGGGGCTAAATCTTTATGGATTTTCTGTTCTTCCCTCTATTTTGCAAAATATACATGGAGGTAACAGTTTTGACCAAGCTGCTTTTTGGACCTCGGGAACAGAAAGATCTTGTGGTGCAAACTATCATTATGAGTTCAATGGAGATGATTCTGCCGCAACCAAAGTTCTTTCTGGGCTAGTTTTAAATTACAGAAACGCCATGCCTGTACGTTGCCTTCGTGACGAACCTTATGACGGCACCCTTGTAAGCGACCCCGTTTCAACCACAACCCACAAAACACCGACTATAGAGTTTTATTTGAATCCCAATAAAACTTATGGTGAATTTACGGATGAACGCGATGGTCATGTCTATAAGACGATTGAAATAGATGGTCAAACTTGGATGGCCCAGAATCTGAATTATGAAACGCCAGACGGAACGAGTCTCTGTTTTAAAGACGATGAAAAAATTTGTGAATCTTTTGGACGACAGTACCGTTGGCCAGTCGCCATTGATTCCGCAAAAATCGGCATTAGAAGTGGTGACCATATTCCTGCGGATTCCGTTGTGCAGGGAATATGCCCTACAGGTTGGCACGTTCCCTCTGTCAATGAGTGGGGAACACTGTTGATGGCCGCCGCCTCGGATTCTATTCACTCGTCAAACGACATCTATTTTAAAGATGCCATCGATAAACTTTCGTCAAAAAAATTATGGCTACAAGGGGCAAATCATAGCGATGATTATGGATTATCCTTACTTCCCGCTTTTAACAGAATAAAAGGCATCTATCTTACCACATTTGGATTTTATGATAGTTTTGGCTCCCTAAGCACTTATACAGTTACTTTGGAAAATGAATGGGATGGTAGGCTTACTTTAAAGTACCAACGGTCTAGTAGTAATTTGATGGCAATGCTACGTTGTATTAAGGACGGTAGTGAAGTCCGTTATCCGGCAAAGGCTGAAAAGGCGGATTCATGTAATGTAAATGGTGTAGACAACTGCGAATACGGAACCCTTACCGACAAACGAGATGGCAGTACTTACAAGACCATAAAGATTGGTAAGCAGGAATGGATGGCCGAAAATTTACGGTATGCCGATAGCGTAAAGACTCCGAGCCTGAAAAACCGAATTCGATGCATAGAAGGCCAGGAGGCAAACTGCGAGAAATACGGAAGACTTTATTCTTGGTTTGCCGCTATGGATTCTGCACGTTATTACACCTCGCCAAAGGATTCTTTGTGCAGCTGTAAAAACATTTGTGCGGTGGAGCGGAATCACCAGGGAATTTGCCCTGATGGGTGGCGCCTGCCCAATCGAATCGACTTCGAAATTTTAAACAAATCGACAGACGCCCGTCGATATGATGCTGGAGGCGGAGTCCCCCTTGCCAGTGCCGGAGAATGGAACGAACTGCTGCTCAGATCCGACTCGTTAGAGGCTAACGTCTATGGCTTTAGCGTTCTTCCTACTATTTGGGATAATGAACCCTTGGAAAAAACAGCAAGAACAAGAATATGGACGAGTACTGTTCGCTATCACAGTTCTAACAATCCCATTGTGTTCGTCCAATTTTTGTATGGCAATGGTCGAAACAACACCACAGCGCCTCTCCGATGGGATTTGTATGAAGATGGCGGGTGTCGAGATTACATGAGCATTCGATGCATCAAGGAATGATTTTTTTTTCAAACTTGACTAGACGCTAAGTTCGACGCAAAGATCGAGACCCCAGAGGAATTCAACGAAGAAACTTCCGTACTTGGCTTTTGAATAGCAAAAGAGCCCGCTTAAGTCTATGCCGGCTTTTTTTGCAATGGAATAATCCTTACGAAGGATTTATATAAAGCCGGATCACGTTAGTCTTTTATGCAACGGATGGACATTTTGGGGTGAGCATTGGTTCTTCCAATCGTGTCACCAAAGATAATCGCGTAAGCTGCATCTTCGGTAAACATTGTTGATGTCCAAAAATATGCGTAGCGATACATATATTCAATTTTTCGACCAGAGTGTCCTCCTGCCGGTATTGCACTAAATCCACAGTCGTCACTTCCATTTCCGCCACTAGCCTCCTCTGTCCAAAGTTGGGTTGATTTCAATCTTTTTGCTGTGGCATCATCCTGATATTTACCCACTAGATTTATTAGTTTATCCCATTCATCACTAGATGGCACATGCCATCCAGTCGGGCAAATAGAATCAACCATTGCATAATTCATTGGTGCTTCATTCTTTCCGTTTTCTAACAAAGAGTAAAAACGCCCCCAAAAATCGCAGTTTAATTCATCATTGTCATAGCAGGCGCTGTAATCTGCGACATGGTTCAAGTTCTCTGCCATCCAGACCTGGTCACCGATGGTCGTGTATTTATACACCTGGCCATCGCGTTCATCCACGAACGTTCCGCGATTCGGCATGCCGTAGCCGTTCGTTCCTTCTGCAGGGCAAACTGATGATGCGTCAAAACCTTCGTCTGCGTCGGTAGCGCAGGCATTCAAAAACAACAAAACGAAAGGAACAACAAGCAGCAAGGATTTTTTCATTCTACACCCTATTTTTACCGTAATCTAGCCACGTTAGGAAATATAAAAATTCGAAACAATGGCATCAAAAATTTTCTATATTCTTTTGCAGTTCAACATAACACCGTCCGACGTGTGGTGAGGAAAGGCATTGCCTTAATGCCTATTCCATAGGTCCCGGGGCGGAAAAGACATAACCTCGCATTAGCGGATAAGAAAGTGACTAGGCCAAATTTCTGGCAGATGTCACAGGCACTTCAGGTGCCCAGCAGGATGAGGGTCAGTGAGTAGCGCGGCTGACCAGGGGAGAGAGCCTCCGCCTGCGAAATGCGAGGTACAATGGTCGATTCCTCGCAAAATATGGAACGGCCAGAAAATCTAAGCAATGAAAAATTCAATCATCGACTCTCATTTTGTCGACGATATTTGTCGCATCATCAATGAGGGGCAAGCAGGAGCATCGAAGGCTGTAGTCTCCGTTGCAATCACAACCTATTGGAACATTGGCAAGCGCATTGTTGAAGAAGAACAGTGCGGCGCTATGCGAGCTCAATACGGAAAAAGAATAGTATCGGAACTTGCAGAAAAATTGAAAACTTTATATGGAGCAGGCTATGGCAAGCGCAACTTAGCTTACTATAGAAGGTTTTATTTGGTTTTCCCTAACTACGAGATTTTGCACACGTGTGTGCAAAATTTAAGCTGGTCTCACATTCGCCTGTTAATCCATATTGAAAACGAGGAGGAAAGGCAATGGTATTTGACCGAGACAATTTCTGGTACATGGAGTGTTCGTACTTTGGAACGTAATATTGCATCACAATATTATGGTCGAAGACTTTTAGTACAGCGAACAGATCAGTCCTCGGCAAAAACGAAGGAAGATGTGAGAAAATCTCCTGAAAATTTTATAAAGAATCCTCTTATAGCAGACTTTTTGCAGTTTCATCAAAACTCAAGATATACAGAAACTCAGCTAGAACAAGCCTTGATTGACAATCTCCAGCAATTTATTCTGGAGTTAGGCAAAGGATATGACATATATGCCGTCAGAAGAGGAACTTAAAAATGTGATAGAATCGCAGAAAAGGTTTTTTCAGGAACAAACTGAAAAGGTTGAAATCTTCAATTTCTCGAAATAATAGCACACAATATAAGGAGTTTAAAATGGATTTTATTGGTGAAAAAGAGCTATCTTCAAATGGAATGGTAGAAGTATCATTTTTGCCCGACGAAGATGACATGCGAAAGTTCAAGGAAAAAGCCCTGGCCGCAGGAATCCCGTACCAGACGCTTTTGAATTCTCTAGTGCATTGCTACGTGACCGGCCAGATTATCATCCCTGATCCTGTATAAAAGCATTCAAGCAAGGATTTTTTCATTCTATACCTTAACGAGTTTTATGCAGGCCGTAAAGCCGTTATACGTGCAAATATAGAAACCTGGATAACATCACAAAAAAAATCTGTGCCCCATTGCTCTTTTTAATAAAATTAGTTATATTTTGTTCACTAGCACATTTGTGCATTTTGTTTGTGTTTTTTCAGCCTGTAACACAAAGGAGAAAGAATGAGTAGAGAGAACGTCATAAATACTGACGAAACTGCCTTCCAAAAGATATGTGACAATTCTCATTTTAATTATATAGCAAACTCGCCACAATTAAAAATTATCAAATAAGTATCATTTTTTAGATAAGCCTTGACACTGTATCAAAAAGGAGATACATTTGGAAGAGATTATTGCATACGAGGGAGTGTCGTTTACTATTGAATGGTTTTATGATGAACAAGGAAAAAGCGACGCCTTAGATTTTTTCAATGGACTTGATGATGTTAACAAAAGAAAGGTAATGATGCTTTTCAAACGAATGGGAGATTTTGGCCGAATTTCAGACATTACCAAATTTCGTAATGAGGGGGATAAAATTTACGCCTTCAAACCCCAGCCAAATAGATTTTTGTCATTTTTCTATACCGGTCAAAAAATTATTGTAACAAATGCCTTTTGTAAAAAATGTCAAAAGCTCCCTGAGGAAGAAAAACAAAAAGCTTTAAATAGAAAGGAAAATTACGAACAACGAGTTTTCGGTGGGACATATTATGCCAAAGTCTAAATCAACTTTTGAAAAAATGATGGAAGATCCAAAGCAAAAAGAAGCTTTCGACAAGGAATATGCCAACTTTCTTTTGTCGGAGTTGCTTTTAGATGCTATGGCCCAAGAAAAAATTAGCGTTCGTAAGTTATCGAATCTTTCTGGAATTTCAACATCGGTCATACAGAATTTACGAGCAATGCAACCCGTCAATATAACACTAAAGACATTAACTGCGCTCCTTGCACCTTTAGGGTACGAACTTACAGCTCGTAAAGGCAAAAAAATCGTAAAACTTTCCGCTTGACCATTGAATTAAAAAGTTCAAAGCGTTCAAGCAAGACAATGCCGCAAATGAAAGATGTTAATAAAAAACAGATCTCTCAAGATCAAGCCTTTGACGCTCTAGAAAGAATCATCAAGGTAGCTCCAGAACTTGACGACGAAAAGGAGCTGGCGTCGTGGCGCGTCGACAGGTACGCCCAAAATACACTAAAAGAAATTCAAGCGCTCTTTGAGACTGATAAAGGATGGAATTCCGAGGAAGAAATGATTGTCGACATAGCTAAATTTAGGCGGCCCAATCACTGAGTTTGCATTGCAAATTAAAACCTCTTTGCGGCGATGACTTCTTCTTGCTTCTGCTGCAAAATTAAATCACACACCAACGCAAAGAAACGGGCTTCTTCTTCGGAACGAGCCTTTTCAAGAATGTCAGAAGTTTCGTCAAAATTAATCTTCTTGCATTCGTCGTACAGTTCTTGCAATTTTTCAATTTGACACATGTTAAAACTCCTTTGACAACAATATAGATATTTCTATCGCAAAAACAAATAGATGCAAAAAAGAGCCCCGCCTCCAATGAGACGGGGTTCTTTTAGTTTCTTGAACAACCGACCTTGACTTTCGTCAGGGTGACAGTTGCGCGGGACTCACGCCACCGAAGAATTAAACTTCTTCGATGCTTGCGTGGTATTGACGCCTACTCCACAAAGTGGATAACTCAACTAAGCCTCTAAAGAGGCTAGTTTCGTATAGGCGTCAGCTGCTTCGCCTCAGCCATGCCAGAGAGCAAGCTCTCTGTCGCGGCATTGACGCTTACGCGTCATGCTGGCGGCTCAGCAATAATTACGCAAGCATAATTACTGCATTCGCCTTTGGGCATACTCGGCTTGCACGCTACTCCTGCAGGCTCTTCACTACGTTAAATCTCTTCAATGGAGGAATGATATTCCTGGAGAGATTTAACTTCGCCCTTGCCTGCCTTAGCAGCGGCAATACCCTTGACTGTGTCGAGAGCGGCGGCGAGAGTGGTGATGTAAGGAGTCTTGTACTTGATGGCAGCCTTACGGATGGCGGATTCATCGGCAACAGCGTCGCGGCGAGCCCACGGGGTGTTGATGATGAGGTTCACCTGCTTGTTCAGGATAACATCCAGAACGTTGGGGCGGCCTTCGGCGATCTTGTTCACCACTTCGCACTTGACGCCAGCCTTTTCGTAGAACTTGGCGGTGCCTTCGGTTGCGTAGATCTTGAAGCCAAGTTCCTGGAAACGCTGACCCACTTCGATTGCCTGGTCGCAGAGGTTGGTCTTGTCAGACAAGCTGATAAGAACTGCACCGCTGGAAGGCAAGATGGAGCCTGCGGCTTCCTGGCTCTTGTAGTAAGCCAGGGCGAAGTCTTCGGAGAGACCAAGCACTTCACCGGTGGAACGCATTTCAGGGCCGAGAACCGGGTCAACCTTGGGGAACTTGTCAAACGGGAACACAGC
Organism: Fibrobacter sp.; assembly: GCA_024398965.1. Lineage (NCBI taxonomy): Bacteria > Pseudomonadati > Fibrobacterota > Fibrobacteria > Fibrobacterales > Fibrobacteraceae > Fibrobacter > Fibrobacter sp. The sequence continues at coordinate 6,447 of JAKSIF010000011.1, forward strand.
TTCCTTGGCACCGTGGTGCTTGAACTTCTTGTCCTTCAGCTTCAAATCTTCCAGCTTTTCACCCATCATGAGGCGGGTTGCAAGGCGGGCCATCTGAGTGTTACAAACCTTGGAGACCAGAGGCACGGTACGGGATGCGCGGGGGTTGGCTTCGAGAACGAAAACCTTGCCGTCTTCGATGGCGTACTGCATGTTCATGAGACCGCAAACGTGGAGGGATTCTGCAATCTTACGAGTGTAATCCTTGATGGTCTTCAGGTTTGCTTCGGTAATGGTTACCGGCGGAATAATGCAGGCGGAGTCACCGGAGTGGACACCTGCAAGTTCCACGTGTTCCATCACGGACGGAATGTAAACGTGTTCGCCATCAGAGAGGGCGTCGGCTTCGCATTCCAGAGCGTTGTGGAGGAAACGGTCGATGAGGAGCGGGCGATCCGGGGTAACGCCAACAGCCTTGGCAACGTATTCGCGGAGCATGTTTTCGTCGTAGATGACTTCCATGCCGCGGCCGCCAAGCACGAAGCTGGGGCGGATCATCACAGGGTAGCCACCGATCTGCTTGACGCAAGCGAGGGCTTCGTCGATGTTCGTTGCCATGCCACTTTCGGGCATGGGGATTTCCAGCTGGTCCATCATCTTGCGGAACAGGTCGCGGTCTTCAGCGATATCGATGGAATCGATGCTGGTACCGAGAATCTTCACGCCTTCGTCGCTGAGTGCGCGGGCGATGTTCAGCGGAGTCTGGCCACCGAACTGCACGATAACGCCGGCGGGCTGTTCCTTCTTGTAAATCTGGAGAACGTCTTCGAGGGTCACCGGTTCGAAGTACAGCTTGTCGCTGGTATCGTAGTCGGTAGAAACGGTTTCCGGGTTGCAGTTCACCATGATGGTTTCGTAACCCATTTCGCGGAGAGCCATTGCAGCGTGGCAGCAGCAATAGTCGAATTCAATACCTTGGCCGATACGGTTCGGGCCACCGCCGAGGATCATGATCTTCTTCGGGTTGTTGGTGGCGGTAGATTCGTCCTTGCAGTTGTAGGTAGAATAGTAGTAGTACTGGTCCTTCACGCCGCTAACAGGCACTGCGCACCAGCCTTCAACCATGCCGAGTTCGATACGCTTTGCACGAACGTCCTTTTCACGGATGCCGAGGATCTTTGCGATGTACTTATCGCCGAAGCCGTCCTTCTTGGCCTGGATCAGGAGTTCGTCAGAAGGCATGCGACCCGGAGTCTTAAGCATCTTTTCTTCAAGTTCAACCAGTTCGCGCATCTGCTGCACGAAGTAAGCCTTTTCGTAAGTAGCTGCGAAAACTTCTTCGTCGGTTGCGCCCTTACGGATGGCTTCGTACATCTGGAAGTGACGTTCAGAAGAAGCGGTCTTCATCATGTCGAGAAGTTCTTCCTTGGTCTTCTTGTTAAAGTCCTTAGCAAAGCCAAGGCCTGCACGGCCGTTTTCAAGACCGCGGATTGCCTTCTGGAGGGTTTCCTTATAGGTCTTTCCGATAGCCATGACTTCGCCCACAGCCTTCATCTGGGTGCCCAGGCAGTCATCAACGCCGCGGAACTTTTCGAATGCCCAGCGAGCAAACTTCAGCACAACGTAGTCACCGCTCGGAGTATACTTTTCGAGGGTGCCGTCGCGCCAGTAGTCCATCTGGTCCAGAGTCATGCCAGCAGCGAGCTTTGCAGAAACGAGAGCGATGGGGAAACCGGTTGCCTTGGAAGCAAGAGCAGAGGAGCGAGAGGTACGGGGGTTGATTTCGATAATCACCACGCGGCCAGACTTGGGGTCGTGTGCGAACTGAACGTTGGTACCGCCGATCACGCCGATAGCTTCAACAATCTTGAAAGCGTCGGTCTTCAGCTTTTCTTCAAGCTTCTTGTCGATGGTGAGGAACGGGGCGGCACAGAAGGAGTCGCCAGTATGAACGCCCACCGGGTCAATGTTTTCGATGAAGCAAATAGCGATCATCTGGTTCTTGGAGTCGCGAACCACTTCGACTTCCAGTTCTTCCCAACCGAGAATGGATTCTTCGATGAGGCACTGGTGAGTCATGGAAAGTTCAAGGCCGTTACCGCAAATGGTACGGAGTTCTTCGACGTTGTAGCAGAAGCCGCCACCTGCACCACCCATGGTGTATGCCGGACGAACCACCACAGGGTAGCCGATTTCAGCAACGATCTTTTCGGCTTCTTCAACAGAGTGGCAAATGCCGGAGCGCGGGGTGTCGATGCCCAGCTGCTGCATGGTAGCCTTGAAGATTTCACGGTCTTCGCCGCGTTCGATAGCGTCCAGGTTCACGCCAATGACCTTCACGCCGTACTTGTCCAGAATGCCAGCCTTGTTCAGGGCAGAAGACAGGTTCAAGCCAGTCTGACCGCCGAGGTTCGGGAGCAATGCCTGGGGACGTTCCTTGGCAATGATCTGTTCCAAGCGTTCGAGATTCAGCGGTTCGATGTAAGTGGCGTCGGCCATGACCGGGTCGGTCATGATGGTTGCCGGGTTAGAGTTCACCAGCACGATCTTGTAACCCTGTTCGCGCAGAGCCTTACAGGCCTGGGTGCCAGAGTAGTCGAATTCGCAAGCCTGGCCAATGACAATAGGACCAGAGCCGATGATGAGAACCTTATCGATACCTTCGATCTTCATTTTTTATCTCCATTTGATTTAACTAATAAATGTGCAATTGGCCCCTATCGGCTTCGCCTCCAGGGTGACTGTAATATCAACGTCATTCTGGAGCCCCGCCGGGGCGATAGAATCCATAAAAAGAAAGGCCGAACCAATAGGCTCGGCACTCATAAAATCAACAATCTTGGAAATGGAAATAGAAGAACAAACAGAAGAAACAACCATTGCGGCCGGAGCACCATGGGCGCCAGTTCGCTTAGCCATTTTCTTGTTCAATGCGTTCATCACTTCCAACTAAATTTCACAAGGTTTAAACTTGTGCAAATATAGTTAGAAATGTAAAAACCTTCAATATTTGTAAAAACAGAATGTGAAAATTTTCTGTTTTTTTTGAAGTTACTCGGCAGCAGGTTCATCAACCGGTTCGTCGACGACACATCCCGGAGCCATGGGATCCTTGGTGCAGATATCATCCTCATCGTCGCTGGAGGTGCTGGAACCACTGCATGCAACCAACGCTACAACAGAGAGAAGGAAAAACATACCCAGGATTTTGCGTTTCATAATTCCGTCCTTTTTTTCAAAAACTTGTTGACAGACAACAAGTTACATTATACAAAATCACCAGTTCATTGGCAACAGGAGAAACAAAAAAAACACCCACCCCAAGGGCAGGTGTCTTAAAAGCTTTTTAAGCAATACAAGCAAAGCAATTAAAATTACTTGCTCTTCTTAGCAGCCTTCTTAGCAGCAGCGGTAGCCTTGAGAGCAGCGCCAACCTTGAAGGAAACAGTCTTGGAAGCCTTGATCTTGATGGTAGCGCCAGTCTGCGGATTGCGACCGGTACGTGCAGCACGTTCCTTAACCTGGAAAGTACCGAAACCGATCAACTGAACGAGACCATCCTTCTTGATACCAGCGGAGATACCGTCGAGCACAGCGTCAACAGCGCGGCCAGCAGCAGCCTTGGATTCGATGCCAGCTTCCTTGTTGGCGAGGATTGCTTCAATGAGATCTTGCTTATTCATTATTAACTCCTTTGAGTTGGGTTTAAGAATTTTATGGGTATATTATACTTTTTTTTAAAGGTTGTAGGTAATTTATTTTGAAAAAAATCTGAAAAAAGTCAATAAAATCAAGCCTTGGGGGCCGGTTCGTCCTCGCTAGCCGTTAAACTATCAGCTTTCCGCTGGATCTTCTTCAAGTACACAAGGCAAAGACAGGTAAAGGGAATCGCCACAACCAGGCCAAGAAAACCAAGAAGTTTGCCCCAGATTGAAAGGGAAAGAAGAATTCCCACAGGAGGCAAGTCCATAGAAGACCCTACAATCTTAGGCACCAGGACCATGTCCTGCAAAACCTGGACAATGGCATAGACAGCAAGCACAATCAGGGCAACTTCCCAGAAAGGCATACCAGATTCCAAGGCGTAAACAACCGCAAGCAACAGCGCTACGGGAATAGTCGTCAGCTGCAAGTAGGGAACCATGTTCAACGCGCCGGAGAATAAACCGAAGGCAACCCCCATAGGCAGTCCGATAATGCTGAAGCCAATGGAATAAAGAATTCCAACGCTTAATGCAACCAGGGACTGCGCACGGAAATAGTTGCCCATAAAGCGATCCATTTCCTTGCCGAACTCAGAGGAACTTTTCTTGTACCTGTTGGGAATCAGGTCTAGCATGCCGCGACGAAGCTTGGGCATGTCCAGCATGATGAAGATGAGATACATGAAGATAATCGCCGCACCGGACAGCCAGGCCAGCACACTGGAAGTCTTAGAAAGAATTCCCCAGGCACTAGGAAGAACCTTGCCGGCAACAGACTGCACGGAGTCCCAGAAATCAAGGCTTCGCATAGCCACCGCAATCTTATCCCAGGAAACCACAGATTTTACGGACTGCCAAATATCCTTAGGAACAAAGGAAGAAATTCTTTCAACCCAGACAGAATCGCTGAACAAGCGCGGAATCAGTTCACCCAGGTGTCGCACTTCGGAAACCACCATAGGAACAAACAAAGCAAGAGCACCACCGACCACAAGAATCATGGCAAGCAAGACAAGCAACACAGCAACAATGCGATGTTTCACCTTGCCCTGCAACTTGCATACCAGCGGGTCCATAATGTAGGCCACAAGGAATGCTGCAAAGAACGGAAACAAAACACCGCTCAGGTAGTTCAGCGCCCACAGTACAGCGCCAATACCAAGCACCACGATGATGTACCGCATAATGCGGTCCATGGTCCATATTCTACTCATTTGCGGCTCCTGTATTCCAAGGGTTTAACACCGAACACCTTTGCAAACTTTTTCTCAAACTGGCTAGAACTCTTTTCACCAACGGCAAGCGCGATTTCCGCCACGGAACGGTCCGAATTCAAAAGCATTTCTGCCGCGGGAGCCATCTGTTTTTCAAGCTGCGCAAGAGACTCTTTCTTGTGAGCGATCCGCTTAGGATTCGTCCGGTAAAAATAGGCGATGGCCACCACAAAGACAATCACCATCAAGGCAAGAACAACGATCATCAAATTCACGAAGTTCCGATTTATACCAAACAACTTAATGGAGCGAAGTTCAATCTGGTCCGGAATTCCGCGCAGGGTTCCTTCCCCATTGAACACCTCAAGGATAACGCCGCGATCCATGTACCTTAGGCCGTCGTCGTTTTCAAGGCCTTGAGCAGACAGCCACCATTCAGGAACCTTGAAATCAAGCAGGCCAAGCTTCGTCGGTTTACTGAACGTGCCCACCGCAGTAGACGCAACCAGCGGTCGATAGCTCAGGTACGTATTCGCCTTACTGTACACCGGGTCGTTGTTCAAGAGACGAACAGAAATATTCCGCATTCTCCCCGTCTCTACCTCAATTACTAGCGAATCAAATCGGGCAAAGTCGTAGAAATTTACCGCGGGTCGATTATTCACCGACATCAGGTTGAAACCAACGCCAGCATACGGATACGCCATGCCAGAACGGATGTTGATATCCGCCGTAATGGAGGAATCCGTCCGAGATAGTTCACAGGTGGAAAATCCGCCGGCGGAGTTATCCGTGAGGGCATAGACTTCAAAGGCACCCGCCGGAAAAAGGACCTGCTCGTTGTAGCGATACCTGCAAAGGATAAAGCTCCATGTAGCAAGCAACAGTAAGAAAACAATCGTTACAACAGCAATCTTTTTCACTTAGTTACCGTTTTCGTTCTTGTGAAGCGAATGTCTGCGTCCAATGGCAATGATCATGAGAACCACCATAATGAACAGAACTATTCCGAAGAAAAGATTGCTCACTCCGATAGCGGATACAGAATAGATCTTTAAACCAAATTTCTTTCCCTTAGGCTGATTCCAACCCGGAGCAATTTCTACGCGGGCAACGGTCTCCTGGTGTCTGCGATTAAGAGTCGTATCTACCTTGGCATCCTTGTACCAGAAATCCGGAGTGTAGAACTGCTCCATAGGCAGAGCCACACGCTGACGCCCCGAAGTCAAGGGAAGTTCCTTCATCAACAAGCGAAACGTCTTTGCAACCTTGGGGTCAGTCACATCCGGGTCAAAAGTCCAAATCTTGACAAGGACCTCGCCAGTTCCGTAGGATTCCATATCAAAGACCACGGAATCAACAAAAGTCCAATTGCGGTAGAGGGCTTCTTCGCCACCGGCCTTATTCAAGTCAAACAGCAAGCCACACCAGGCTGCCTTTGCGGAATTGCCACCCAAGATGCAGGAAAAATCCAGCAGGGAATCCTGCAGGTTAAATTCAACGGAAGACGAACCACCATCCGTCAAATCGTCATATGCGATAACAGAAGATTCCGCTGCAAGGGGGAATACACTTTCGCTAAAATAACGATTCGGCAGAACGTTATAAACACCCAGTACAACCGCTGCAATCAGAGCAAGGACTGCGTACGTCTTATTCATTTTCGGGCTCAATCACCTTTTTCATGTGAAGATTATACTGTAGCAAATCCATAGGGTCTTCATCCGGCATCTTTTCGCCAAGAAGCTTGGTAACGAGAGCGTCAAACCAGCGAATAAAGAAGAAATGGTGCTTGCCTTCTTTTTGCGGGACCTGGAAAGGATGTTCCAGGGTACGTTTCAGAAGCTGAATCGTCAAAGACGGAGTCAGGTGATACATCTTGCAGCAGGTTGTCACCTTGCCGTCAAAACCGTAGTCGGGAAGTTTTCCGTCTACCAAGGGTTCGCCGTGATCGATGCACTTGGGATTTTCGCAAACAGGGTCTTGGAGATTCTTGGCAAGCAGCGCCTTGAGCCACAGCTCGCGGGACTTGTCAATTAGTTCCCCGCGAAAGGCCATGGTCTGGTCGCAAGGGAAAAAAGTCGAAAAACACTTGGGACAAATCCTAAGGTCAAGATGATGGAGATTGATCTTAACAACCTCGGTTCCACAAAAAGAACAATTACTCATGCCGTTCAATATATAAAAAAAGGAATTACTATATTTGGGACATGGCAAAAGTAGTTCAGATTAACGCAGAAAATTTTGAAACCGAAGTGGTGCAGGCCTCCCAGGACCGCGCCGTTGCAGTCCTCTTCTCCTCGGCAGAATATCCCGATTGTGCCCCATACTCCCAGCTGGTGGGCCAGTTCAGCACAAGTCTGGATTTCACCCTGGGCGTTGTCAGTTGCGATGACCGCGAAAACATGCAGCTGATCCAGGCCTTCCGCGTACGTTCCGTTCCCGAAATCCACATGGTGGACAAGGGCCAGATTGCAGACGTTATCGCAGGCGTTCTACCCGAAAGCGAACTGAAGAAGCGCCTGGAAAAGTTCTACGTCAGTGACGAAGCCAAGATGGCTAACGCCCTGGAAGAAGCCATCGCAAGCAAGAACTACGACGAGGCCCTGCCCATGCTCAACGAAGCCTTGCAGAAGACTCCCGACGACAAGAAGCTTTTGCTCCTGTGGGCCAAGGCAAGTCTCGGCATGGGCGATACCGAAAAGGCAAAAGAAATTCTCAAGAAGTTCAACGAAGCCGACGACCAGTATAAGGAAGCCAAGTCCCTGCTGGAACTTCTGGATTTCCATGCCGAAGCCGCCAAGAAGGACGTTCAGGGCAAGGAAGCCATCGTATTCCACGAAGCCTGCTGCATGGCCGCCGCCGAAGATTTCGAAAGTGCCCTCCAGGCCTTCCTTAATTTGTACGTAGAAGCTCCGGAATGGAACGACAGTGCAGCAAAGAAGGCTATGCTCACGCTATTCGGCGTTCTGGGTCCCAAGCACGAACTGACTTGGAAGTACCGAGCCAAGCTGAACACGATCATGTTCATCTAGCTTAATATTTTCAGCTTAATGTTTAAAGCAAAGATGGGATTCTAGGAATTCCGTCTTTTCTTTTTCGGTGAGATTACCCCTGCAAACTCTAACTCCGTCTGTAGAGTTAATTCCCATGCCAACCAGGCCAGCGGTTCCACCAACAACTGTACCAACAGAGGCTCCAACGGCAAAACCCACTGGCGTCATAACAAGCATCAAAGATCCAATTACAGGATTCGAGCCCATCGTCGCCTTGGCGGCCTCAAAGAAGAATTCTCCCCCAAAATAGAATCCCTTTTGAGCTCCTCCGGACACATGATCAAGAAAGACCCTTCCATTGCTCTTGGGAGTCCAAAGTTCTGAGCCACCGTCACAAATCTGGATTTTTTCTACCGGTAAGGAAACAACGCTTTTCGAATCATTCGTTACAAACTTCAGAGCGTCTTCTCCATTGCTGTAACAATATCTGCTGGCTTCAAAAAAAGTAACCTGCGAGCCATATTCATACCGGAACGTCATTTCATCACCGTGCTGAACAGCAGACTGGAACGCATTCAAATCGCTTTCATCTATGGGCTCTGCTTCCGACAACTTTTCTGAATTTTCGCTTATTGAACCAACCTTTGATGAGCCGGAACAGCCCAACACACAAAAGACCGTACAAACAAGAAACAGACCCAAGTTCTTCATAGCCAACTCTCCTAACAATTATAAATCTACAATTTTTTCTACATTTCGACTTATGAATATTGATTTCAACCGCAGATTGTCTATCGCCCCGATGCTGGATTGCACCGACCGCCACGAACGCTATTTTCTGCGTTTGATTTCCAAGCATACCTTGCTGTACAGCGAAATGGTGGTGACCCATGCGTTGCTCCACGCTAATCCCGAAATGTTCTTGGGTCACGAGGAATTTGAATATCCTGCCGTGCTGCAGCTGGGAGGAAGCAACCCTGCCGACTTGGCAAAGTGCAGCAAGATGGTGGAAGCCGCAGGTTTCCAGGAAGTGAACCTGAATTGCGGCTGCCCCTCGGACCGCGTGCAGAGCGGAAGTTTCGGCGCCTGCCTCATGAAGGACAAGAACCTGGTGGCCGACTGCTTCAAGGCCATGCAGGATGCCGTAAGCATTCCCGTTTCCATCAAGTGCCGCATCGGCGTAGACGAGTTCGACAGCTGGGAGTTTTTCCGCGATTTTGTACAAACTATCGCTGACGCCGGCTGCAAGTACTTTATTATTCACGCCCGCAAGGCCTGGCTGAAAGGTTTAAGCCCCAAGGAGAACCGCGAAGTTCCTCCCCTGCATTATGAATTTGTTCATAAGCTGAAGGCTGAAATGCCCCAGCTGAATATTGCCATCAACGGCGGCATCCGCAGTATGGACCAGATGCTCGCCCACTTAAACGGCGACCCCACTTCTGCTGGAACGGGTGTGGCGCTGGACGGCGTGATGGTGGGCCGCGAAGCCTACGAAAATCCCTGGTTCCTGCACGACGCCGACGAACGAGTTTTCGGAGATGCCGCAGAGCCCCGTTACAGGAGTCGCAAGGAAGTTTTGGAAGCCTACCTCCCCTACGTAGAAAAGCAATATGCAGAAGGCTGCCCCGCCACCATCCTGGTGCGTCACCTGTATGGCCTTTTCGCAGGCATGCCCGGCGCCCGCAAGTACCGCCAGATGCTCAGCGAAGGCGCACCCCGCGCCCGCGAATACGGCGGCCCCGCAGAACTGATCCGCAAGGCTATGGAATTGGTGGTGGAAGAATAAGCAAAAACTCCGGGGTTCAGCCTCGGAGTTTTCTTATCAACTTTATGCTTTTTCAGCGGCAATCTTATCCGCTAGTTCCTGAACCTTTTCAAGAGGCAACTTGAGGACTCGAGAGACTCGTTCCACAGGGTCATTATCTCGTAGAAGCGCTTCTGCGTCACTGAATTTGGTTTCTTCACAGCCTTCTTTGTGTCCTTCTTCACGGCCCTCGCGGCGGGCGGTTCCGATGCGTGTACTGATTTCAGCTTCTGTGACCATACCTGTTGCAATCTCCGTGATAAAGTTCTTCTCGAGGGCGTTCACCGCCAGACGGCTGTAAACATCCGCTATGACGGGATCCTTCGTTTTGGGGGCATCCTTCGCAGAGGCCATCTTGGTGAAAAGCTCCAGCCATTCCGTCTCGGCAGTGTTCAGGTTCAAGACCTTCGCATCCACCTTACTCAAGTCGATTACAATATACCTTTTTTTATCATATACAGGCAAGGCGCCGGGATCACCGATGCTAGAAAAGCGGAAGAGGCCCAGTTCCTCGCGGTAGCTTTTGCAAAAGCTAACCGGGAAGTTGCAAATCCACACGCTGTAGGTTGTAGGCATCAGATAGGGATGGTCTTCCTTCTCGGTCTCGGTGCGCTGGCTGTCAAAGTGAATCTTCGACTCAATGGAAAGCTGGTCCGCATAAAGTTCCACGCGGTCCGTAAAATCCTCGTGAGACGCCCGCTGCATCTCCAGATCCACGTATTCTTCATTGTTGAGTTTCGCGTGTACGTCAAAGCGGACCTCCTCCACATCGATTGCGGAAGTCAACGTCGACGCAGGCTTCTTGCGCTCGATACTCACGATCTTACGTTCCTCAGGCTGATGCAGCATTGCGTTTAAAAAGTGAATCAGCGTAACGTCCTTCGAAAAGATTTCCTTGAAGACCTTGTCCCGGGTCGGGTCCAGGAACGCATGCTGTTTAATGATCTCGACTTGTCTTTCGACTTTTTCTTCAAAAGTTGCCATTATAATTCCAAAACGGGAACGCCCCCGCAATAGCGCAAGGCGGATTCGCCCTACATACTATAACACGTTTTGAACGAGGAAATGTTGCGCGATTTTACGTAAAATAATTGTAAAACGGGAAATCCTTAATGATATCCGCAGCGGGCCGAGAGGGGGTGGCGGAAGACTTTTAGCCGGGGCGGTTGACCAGGGGGAGCCGTCGGGCGGTACCAAAAACAGCCGCGAGCGGACAACCTGCGGCAGTCCGACTACGCCTTGATGTTATTTTTTTGCGTTTTTGGATGTTCTAGGCTGTTTTTAGCGATGCCACGGCGTAAAAAAAGGCTGCAGCCAGGGGGAAACTTCCCCCCTATCCCTTGACAAACGACTTGTTTTTTTCTCTATTTGGAGGCACAATTTTAAGTTTCACCTTTAACGGAGATACAATATGCCTTGCGGAAAGAAAAGAAAGCGCAGGAAGATTGCGACTCACAAGCGTAAGAAGCGCCGTCGTCGTGACCGTCATAAGAAGAAAATTCGCTAATTTCCGTTAGCATTCTCTTGTGATTTTCCTGTTAAGGAATTGAAAGACGGAGTGACAAGCTCCGTTTTTCGTTTTTTTTGTTTTTAGGATTTTCTTAAAACTTATCGAAATTTTACACATTCTGTAAATATTTGATGTATATTAAGGCTTTCCAGTTTCAACCGAGCAGTTCCTGAGCTCACCAAAATAAGGAATAGAAAATGATTGATCGCAGCAAGCACTTCCTCCGCCTCGCCGACTGGAGCGAAGAAAGAATTCTCGAAACCGTAGCCATCGCTTCCCGCCTGAAAAAGGAAGTCCATGCAGGCCAGGTCTCCGACCGTCTTCACGGCCAGAACATCGGTATGTTCTTCGAAAAGCCGTCTCTGCGAACCATCACTACTTTCCAGGTGGGCATGAACCAGCTGGGTGGCCACGCCGTGCTGCTCTCCCCGGACTCCATCGGTCTTGGCAAGCGCGAATCCATCAAGGATGTGGCCCGCTGCCTTTCCCGCTGGGTGAACGCTCTCGTTGTCCGCTGCTTCAAGCAGGACCTGGTGGAACAGCTGGCTGAATACGGTTCCATTCCCGTTGTGAACGCCCTGACCGACGACTACCACCCCTGCCAGGCTATCGCCTTCGCCCAGATGATTGAAGAAAATCTCGGCGGTATGAAGGGCAAGACTGTGGCCTTCATCGGCGACGGCAACAACGTTGCAAACTCTTTCCTCGCCCTCTGCTCCAAGGTGGGCATGAACTTTACTTTGGCTTGCCCCAAGGGTTTTGAACAGCCGGCTCACGTGATCGAAGAAGCTCAGGCCGACTTCAAGCGCCACGGCTGCCAGTACCGCGTATTTAACGACCCGAAGGAAGCTGTCAAGGACGCCGACATCCTTTATAGCGACGTGTGGGTTTCCATGGGTCAGGAAGGTCAGAAGGAATCCAAGCAGAATCACTTCCTGCCGTTCCGCATCGACGCAGACCTTTTGAAGTACGCTCCGTCTCACGTGAAGGTTTCCCACTGCCTGCCCGCTCACCGCGGCGACGAAATCACCGACGAAGTGATGGACAACCTTGACCTGAACATGAGCTACGAAGAAGCCGAAAATCGCCTCCACGCCCACAAGGCCGTGCTGTGGCAGGTCATGACCGCTACTAGCGAACTCGGCAAGTAATTGCTAGGTTCCCGGTCAAGCCGGGAATGACGCGCACGACGTTCACTTAGGACGACATGCGTGACGCATGCACAAGAATTCGGCCCGCGAGAGATCGCGGGTCTTTTTTTTGCAGTCAACGGACTTGCGGCGTTTATGCTGCGTATGACAACGCCTCCTCAACAGGAGACATTTCTGTTTGCCAGCTGAAACCTCCAAACAGAATAAGCCCCGTCTTGCAGATGCACTTATTTCGTTGCGCACGTTGCAAATTAGGACTAATCCCGCAGATTCGGTATATTAGTCCTAGCCAGCCCATCACAAACTAGGACTATTCCCGCAGATTCGGCAAATTAGTCCTAGCCAGCCCATCACAAACTAGGACTATTCCCGCAGATTCGGTAAATTGGTCCTAGCCGGCTCATCACAAGCTAGGACTATTCCTGCAGATTCGGTAAATTGGTCCTAGCCAGCCCATCACAAACTAGGACTATTCCCGCAGATTCAATAAATTAGTCCTAGCCAGCCCGATATAGCAGTCAAGCCTCTTACACCTGCGATACATTCGGCATGATGATCGTCAACGCCATTCGCTTTATTATATTTCAACCCATCGAAAAAGAGTCTTTCTATGGAAACTTACATTTTTCAGCATGTAGAATACGAAGGCCCGGGAGCAATCCTCCCCTACCTGGAAGCCAAGGGCCACAAGGTTCACCTGATTCGCCTTTACGCAGGCGACAAGATTCCCCACGAAGATGAAATTGAGTTCGCCATTTTGATGGGCGGCCCCATGAGTGTCCTGGACGAAACTGAACATCCCTATTTCGTACGCGAAAAGGAACTCTGCCGCGACATGGTGCAACTGGGCAAGCCTCTTCTCGGCATTTGCCTGGGAGCCCAGATGATTGCAAGCGCATTTGGCGCCGCCATCAAGAAAAATCCCGAAAAGGAGATTGGCTGGTTTCCTGTAAGTTTTGACGCTAGCGTCGAAGGCGGCAACAAGGTTTTGGACCTGCCCAAGAAACTGCAGGCTTTCCATTGGCACGGCGAAACCTTCGACATCCCCGAAGCGGCAACATCTTTCGCCAGCAGTGAAGCCTGCAAGAATCAGGCATTCAAGCTGGGCAGTGCCATCGCCTTGCAGTTCCATGTTGAAGTCACCGATGATTCCATGGAAAGCATGTTGAAGAACGGTGCCGAAGAAATTGAAGCCTGCGCAGGTTGCAAGTTTGTACAGAACGCAGCTGAAATCAAAAAGGCCAGCGCAGCAAACATGGACAAGGCAAACAAGGCCTTGGTCAAGATTCTTGATTTTGTGTTAAAGAAGTAGCGAGTTCCCCACGGAGGATTCATGAGCGAAATCTTCAAGGTAGTGAGCAAGCTGCGCAACAGCAAGATGTGCATGATCTGCGGTCTTGACAACGAATACGGTGTTCGAGCACCCTTCTACAACATGGAAGACGGCAGCGTCATGACATTGTTCCAGTATCGCGAGCAGCACCAGAGCTACCCCGGTCGCGTTCACGGCGGACTCATTACCGCCATGCTGGACGAAATGGGACTCCGCGCCGTGTGGGCCAAGGAAGGTGGCAACGAGGATATCTGGGGTGTTACCATGTCCCTGGAAACCAAGTACCGCAAGCCTGTTCCCTACAACACACCCATTATCGGCAAGGGCGTTATCACCAAGTTCAGTTCCCGATTCTTTGTGACCCACGCCAGCATTCTTGATTTGGATGGAAACGTCCTAGCCGATGGCGACATCAACTACCTGCACCTGGACCCTAAGGTAATTGCCAGCGGTGCCGTGATGCACGAAGAAATGCCTTACCTCATCGAAGACGGTGTAAAAGAGATTTCCATCGGGTAAGACATTCCTCCAAATCAGCAGGCTAGCATAGATAACGACAATGGCCTGTTATTATTAAAAAGTATAAGCGGGCAAGCCCCGCTTTTTTTATATTAGGGGTCGAAAAAACGTTTTAATACCGCGTCGCTAGAAACAATTCAAGCCGTTTAGATTAAGCCCGCGGGCCAAGGAGTTTTTATGTCTTTCGTACAAGAATTGAAGAGCAAGATTCTTAATGAAGATTACGTTACCACCCGCGAAGACGCAATCAAGTTGCTGGACGCTGATTTGGACGAACTGACCAGTGCAGCAAACGAAATTCGCGAAAAACTCCACGGAAAGAATTTTGATTTTTGTTCCATCATCAACGGCCGCAGTGGTCGCTGCTCCGAAAACTGCAAATACTGCGCGCAGTCCAGCTACTACCACACCGGCGCTCCGGAATACAAGCTACTGAGCGTCGAGGAAATCTTGGCAGATGCCAAGAAGCGTGAAGCTGCAGGCATTCCCCGCTACTCCATCGTAACTTCTGGCCGTACCTTGACCAAGAATGATGTGGAACAGATTTCTGAAACCATTCGCCGCATCAAGAAGGAAACCAAGCTTTCCGTCTGCTTGAGTAGCGGACTTTTGAATCGAGAACAGTTTGACCAGCTAAAGGCTGCGGGTCTTACCCGTTTCCACAATAACCTGGAAACCTACCGCCGTCACTTCCCCGACGTTTGCACCACCCACACTTACGACGACAAGATCGGAGTCTTGCAGAACGCACTGGCCGCAGGTCTTGAAATTTGCAGCGGCGGCATTATGGGCCTTGGCGAAACTATGGAAGACCGCATCGACATGTGCCTCGACCTTCGCGAACTTGGCGTAAAGTCCACCCCCATCAACGTATTGAACGCCATTCCGGGAACTCCCTTCGAAAATCTGCCTAAGGTGACCAACGATGAATTCTGCCGTATCGTTGCCATCTACCGCTTTATCAATCCCAAGGCATACCTGCGTTTGGCAGGTGGCCGCGGCGTTCTGGGTGACGACGGCGAACGCGCATTCAAGAGCGGTGCAAACGCAACCATTACCGACGACATGCTGACCACCTCCGGCGTCAAGAGCGCCAAGGACTTTGAACTGGTCCGCAAGCTGGGCTTTGAACCCCACGGCTTTATTGAAGACTAATTTTTTGGAGCTGTTTTTAGGAGTCGCGATATGTCCAGCAAAAGTCTCGCCGAAAATTTGGCATTTGATGCAGAACATCTGTGGCACCCTTACGCAGCGTTAAAGAATACGCCTGCACGTTTTTTGGCAAAATCTGCACAAGGCACCCGCATTGAAACCGCAGATGGATTGAATCTGATTGATGCTGTTTCCAGCTGGTGGTGCGTAGCACACGGTCACAACTGCCCAGAAATTACAGAAGCCATCCGCAAGCAAAGCGAAAAGCTGAGCCACGTGATGTTCGGCGGATTCACTCACGAACCCGCCATTGAACTGGGCGAAAAGTTGGTGAAATTCCTACCCAAGGGTTTGAACAAGATTTTCTATGCAGACTCCGGAAGCATTGCCGTGGAATGCGCAGCCAAGATGGCGGTGCAGTACCAATATGCGTTGGGAAAGCCCGAGCGCTGCAAGCTGGTCGCTTTAAAGGGCGGCTACCATGGTGACACCGCAGGTGCAATGGCCCTAAGCGACCCCGACGGAATGCACACACTGTTCCGCGGAATCATGCCCCACCACTACTTTGCGGAACGCCCCAACTGTCGCGCCGACGAACCTTGGAATGACGCAGACTTCGCCTCCATGGAAGCAGTGGTCAATGAACACGAAAAGGAAATTGCAGCTGTCATTTGCGAACCCGTCTTTCAGGGCGGCAACGGCATGTGGCTTTACAATGCCGGCTACCTAAAGAGGCTGCGCAAGCTGTGCGACGAAAAAGGCATTCTGCTGATCTTCGATGAAATCGCCACAGGCTTTTACCGCACCGGCCCCCGCTTCGGGATGGAACACGCCTGGTCCGCAGGCAGTTCCACCAACGCCTATGGAGACTGCGCCGACGTCCTGCCGGACATCATGACCATCGGCAAGGCTCTTACCGGCGGCCACATCACCATGGCGGCCTGCGTCGCATCAGAAATGGTGGCAGACACAATTACCAACAGCAAGATTTCCGCCTTCATGCACGGTCCCACCTACATGGCAAACCCGCTGGCCTGTGCCGCAGGCATCGCAAGCCTGAACCTATTTGAAAGCCGAGACTACCAAGCCCGCGTAAAGCAAATCGAAAACCGCCTCCGCGCAAACCTGGAACCTCTCCGCAATCTGGAAAACGCCGCAGACGTCCGCGTGCTGGGCGCCATCGGCTGCCTAGAACTGAAGGCTATCCCCACTAGCGACGACATTCTCCGTGTGATTCGCGAAACCGGCGTGTGGCTCCGTCCCTTCTGCAACTACGTCTATACTATGCCGCCCCTCATTACAAGCGACAATGAAATTGACCAAATTTGCGAAGCCATCAAGATGATAGGCCAGTGCGAACCAGGCCCCGTCAGCGATGACGAATTCCACGAATAAATAGACCCGTTACATCAATAATTACTACCTTATTAGCATTATGAGTGACAACTGCCTTTTCTGTAAAATTGCCAAGGGAGAAATCCCTTCCAAGAAAATCTACGAAGACGATGATGTCTTCGCATTCTATGACATTGCCCCCCAGGCTCCGGTTCACTTCCTGGTGATCCCGAAGAAGCACATCTCCAGCCTCATGGAAATGCAGGCCGAAGACTGCGAACTGGTCGGTAAGCTTTTGTTCCACGCCCAGCGCATTGCAAAGGAACTGGGCCTCGAAGAATCTGGTGCCCGTTTCGTTTTCAACGCCAAGGAAGACGCAGGCCAGACCGTATTCCACATCCACCTTCATGTGGTTGGCGGCCAGAAACTGGGCTGGCCTCCGTTCCCTCCCACAAAGTAGGCCGATTCCAGGCAACCCATGATAAAGTCACGAGCCATTGTTCTGCACAGATTCCCGTATAGCGATTCCAGCTGGATCGTCAAGACGCTGACAGAAGAAACCGGCATCGAGTCTTTTATCCTCAAGGGAGCCAAGCGTAAGGAATCCCCCTTCAGGGGAGCCTTGGATCCGCTGTCCCTCAGCGAAGTGGTCTTCAGGCAGAATCCGCAAAAGGCCGATGGAAACGGACTTCAGTTTGTCAAGGAGGCAACCCTCGTCAGCTGGCGTGGAAACCTCCGGAACAACCTCATGAGTCAAGCCATCGCACAGGTCATGACCGAGATCATCATGCGATACGCCCCCCAGGGCGTTCCCCTGCAAGATGAGTTCAACCTGCTGAACAACGCCCTGGAGGAACTGGATACACCAACCGCAGGCGGCGAGCCCCTCCCGGATATATTCGCCAGGTTCCTGCTGGATATAAGCGACCTGTGGGGCTATCATCTTGACTTGGGAACCTGCAGCCGATGCGAGCGGGAACTTACCGAACCCGCCGGGGACTTCCATCCGGAAACTATGGGCCTGATATGCAAGGGTTGTCTCGGGTGCGACACGCCTCGCGCAAAGCCACAGACTCTGGCCGGCCTCTGGATGCTCCATCATCGTCAGGGTGCAGCCCTAACAGACCAGCGGCAATTTGTGGAGAACGCCCTCCTGGCCTACCTCAGGAACCACATGGGCTTTTTAAAAGAACTTAATTCGTTGCAATGGCTACAGGAGATAAGAAAGCTATGCTCACCGCAAATGACATAAAGCAAAAAAAGATCCGGGGCGAAAAGGTATCCATGATTACCGCCTATGATTTCGCCTTTGCCCAAATGGCAGAAGCCGCCGGTGTAGACCAGATTCTCGTAGGAGACAGCCTGGCCAACACCATGCTTGGATACAAGAGCACTCGCGAAGTCGGCATGAACGAAATGCTCATCTTTACTGCAGCTGTATGTCGCGGTGCCCCTAATACCCACGTGGTGGCCGACATGCCCTACCAAAGCTACGACACCCCCGCCCAGGCTCTGGAAAACGCAAAGCGATTCCTTGACGTAGGCGCCACTTCCGTCAAGCTGGAAGGCATCATCCCAGGCGTATACGAAATCCTCCGCGAAAACGGCATCGAGATTTGCGCCCATCACGGACTTCTGCCCCAGACCGCAGAAAACTTCAAGCAAAAAGGTCAGACCGACAAAGAAGCCAAAGCCATTCTGGAAGCAAGTCTTCTGGCCGACAAGGCCGGCTGCTTTGAAATCGTGCTGGAACATATCCCCGAAGCCCTTGGAACTTCCATTACCCAGCAGGTAAAGGCGGTCACCATCGGAATTGGCGGAGGCAAGTTCACCGATGGCCAGGTTCTTGTGATGCACGACGCCCTAGGCATGCATAACCGTAAGATTCCGCCTTTTGCAACCAAGTTTGCCGACCTGTACAGCGCCGGCGTAGAAGGCATGCGCCAATACGTCAACCACGTCAATGGGAAATAGCCCGAAGTAGTACAAACTATCCAAACCATCTTCTCGTAAGCTACTTTACAAAACACTCCTTTTTTATTACATATTCCTTAACATCATAAACGTGTTAAGGATTTTTTTATGAAAATCGGAATGTACGGGATAAAGTTGGTTTCCGCAGGACTTCTTTCGCTCCTGTTTTGCACAAACGCCCTGGCAGAAAGCAAGAATACGGGCATTCGAGTCGGTGGACACGCCGCCATTGGCTACAACACTGTATGGGGTGTAGACGAACAGCTTTCCATATCCAAGCTGGAGCAAACCGAAGTTACAACCAAGACTGTAACCAGCACCTACCTGGACGGCATCAACAATTTGTCGGACATCGGTTTCAATGCAGGCCTTGCAGTGCTGTTCCCCTTCACCGAATCTATCGGTCTCAGCGCTGATTTGCTTTTCGCCTACCGTAGCTACTCTGCCGACCTGACCCTGGTTTCTTCCAAGAAGACCTTCATGAGGGATCTGGTAAACGACAAGTGGAATAAGATGGACCTTGTTGAAGACAGACAGCCTCTTGGTGAAGCCTCCATTACCCAGATTAACATCGATGTTCCCCTGATGTGCCGCTACACCTTGCCCGAAAACGGCTTTGCTGAAATCGGACCGCAGCTGACCTTTAACGTAAGTACCTCAACAGACGGATCTCTCAACGAAGAAGCCAACGGTTTTGTGATGGGGCTCACCATCGGTGGCGGTTATCCTATTGAACTTGGTTCCGGAACCTTGGAAATTGACGTTCATGTTCTGTTCGGCTTCATGGCAATCCAGAGCAACAACGACTTTGAACCCCGTAACATGAGCTTCAATGTAGGCGCCACCTACTGGTTCATCTAGAACAGCACGAACAAAAATTCCTGTTGCAGAAGCTTGTTACAGATAAACTAAACAAATACACATAAACGTCTTCTTAAAAGTTTGTATGCTAAATACAAACTTTTTTTATTTTTTTTGAAAAAAGGTGTTGATTATTTGTGAAATAAAGGTTATTTTTATGTACATCTAATTCACAATCAATCACCATAAGGAAGAATAAAATGGCTGAAAAGAAAGTTGCTAAGAAGACTGCCGCTAAGCCGGCTGCTAAGAAGGTTGTAGCTAAGGCTGCTGCTAAGCCCGCTGCAAAGAAGGCTGCCCCCAAGGCTGCTGCTAAGAAGGCTGCTCCGAAGGCTGCTGCTAAGCCCGCTGCAAAGAAGGCCGCCCCCAAGGCTGCTGCTAAGCCGGTTGCTAAGAAGGCTGCTCCGAAGGCTGCTGCTAAGCCGGTCGCTAAGAAGGCTGCTCCGAAGGCTGCTGCTAAGCCGGTTGCTAAGAAGGCTGCTCCGAAGGCTGCTGCTAAGAAGGCCGCTCCGAAGGCTGCCGCCAAGCCGGTTGCTAAGAAGGCTGCTCCGAAGGCTGCTGCCAAGAAGGCTCCCGCTAAGAAGGCTCCTGCTAAGAAGAAGTAATTCTCTCTCTCAACAAAAAAGCTTAACCAACGCTTACTCCTTTGTTGGGCAGAGTCCGCACCTGCGGACTCTGTTTTTTTATCTTTAGGTCATGATTTCCGAAAAAGATCTTGCAGAACTTGAAAACGTTCCCTTTGAAGAACGTATTACCCGCGTCGAAAAACTCCTGGAAGGAAAGTCAGAGCCCCGCGCCTTTGAGCTGGGACTGCTTTTGGCACTCAAGATGGGGCAGGAACTCCGCGAGGGTAAGGAACTGGGCAGCACCTCCGGCGACCTGGTGGCCAGCTGGGTTGGTAGATACCCCGACTCCATCGTCGAAGAAGCCATCGTTTCCGCCAAGGAATTCCTAACCAATCCCGCCAAGCTCGCCGAAAAGATCAAGGCAGGCGTCATCAAGAAGGCCGCCGAAGCCAAGGTCGCCGAGAAGTCCGAAGAAAACAAGGAAGACAGCGAGGCCTAACATGGAAAACAAGCTCCAGGCCACCGTTGATATCGGAAGCCACAGCTGCATCCTGCTGATTGCCGCCTTCGAAGACGCCCCCGCAGTCGAAACCGCCGGGGAGCAACAAGAACAAGCGGTTCCCCGCAAGGTTCTAGTCCCCAAGCTCCAGAAGGTAGAAGTCTGCCGTCTGGGAGAGGACATCTACGAGACAGGCGCCATCAGTGAAGCCCGCATTCAGGAACTGACCCGTATCATGACCAAGTTCCGCATGGACCTTCACGCCCTCGGCGCAGACCTTAAGGCCGCCGCCATGACAGAAGCCATGCGCAAGGCCAGCAATCCCGACGAAGTCATCGAGGCTGTGGAAAAGGCCCTCTGGGTCAAGCCCCGTGTTATCTCCGGCGAGGAAGAAGGCAAGCTTACCTTCCGCTCCGTACGCGAATGGCACGGCTCCGACATCGTTACAGTAGACATCGGTGGCGGTTCCACGGAACTATCCAATGGGGAAACCACATTCTCCATTCCCGTAGGCGCCCTCAAGATGTTCAAGGAAATGGGCCCCATTCCCGGCCCTGAATACAAGAAGTTTGTCAAGGAAACCTTCAAGGAAGTTAGCTTCAAGGGCATGACCAAGAAGCAGGTCTACCTGATTGGCGGTACAGCAACCGCTCTCGCCATGGTCTACCTGAACAAGGCCCAGTTCGACTACAAGGCCATCGAAGGCCTGGAACTGACCATCAACGACCTCGACGCCGTCACTACCCGAATTTCAAACCTGTCCAGGGAACTGCGAGCCATGCTTCCCGGCCTGGAAAACGGCCGACACGACGTCATCATCTGCGGTCTTTACTGGCTCAAGTCCCTACTTGAAAAACTCCGCGTCGAAAGTTTCAAGATCAGCACCGCCGGACTCAGATTCGGACTGCTGTACCCGCCCGAGGCAGAACCCGAACCCAAGCCAAAGGCCAAGCGCATTCCACCCTGGATGAAGAAAGCGGAAAGCGAAGAGGGAAAAGATGAAAAATGAAAAATGAAAGATGAAAAATGAAAGATGAAAAATCCTTCATTATTCATTGTTAATTATTCATTGTTAATTGATAAAGTTCCAGCTGTGAAGTTGCAAGGAAGATAAAATGAGAATCAATAAATTCATTTCTTTATGCGGTATCGCAAGCCGCCGTGGCGCAGACGCCCTGATTGAAGACGGACGAGTCATGGTCAATGGCGAAGTCATCAGCGACCTCGGTCACCAGGTTGACGAAGAAAAGGACCAGGTGGTCATTGACGGAAAGGCTGTACGCCTTCCTAGGAAGACTACTACCATCATGTTCCACAAGCCCGCCGGTTGCGTCTGCACCAAGGACGACCCCCAGGGCCGTCAGACCGTTTACGACTACCTTCCTCCGGGATATCACACCCTGAAGTACGTTGGACGACTGGACTTGCAGAGTCGCGGCCTGTTGCTTTTTACCGACGACGGCGAACTGCTTCACCGCCTAACCCACCCCAGCTTCGAGATCCCCCGCAGCTACTTCGTGTGGACGGACCGCCCCCTCAGTGAACATGCCGCACAGAAACTTGTAGATGGCGTAGACATCCGCGAAGAAGGCGCGTCCGAAGAAGAAATCGCCTTCGCTACAGACATCTATCTGGAAAACGGTTTTGCAGAACTGGTTCTCATCGAAGGCAAAAACCGCGAAATCCGCCGTATGATGCGTGCTGTCGGATACGAGATCCGCGACCTTAAGCGTGTGAGCTACTGCAGGCTCCAGCTGGGCGACCTTCCCGCCGGCGAATTCCGCGAACTGACCGCAGACGAAATGAACAAGCTTCGTCAGGCGGTTCACATATGACAAATAACGGAGCGCGAACCCTCTACATCGGGGACGTTCACGGCTGCGCCGATGAACTGGAACGTATCGTAGACGCCTTCGGTTTCGTCCGCGGTAAGGACACCCTTTACCAGACGGGAGACATCATCAATAAAGGTCCCGATATGATGCGGGCCCTTAAGTTCATCCAGGACAACGGCATCCTTACGGTACGAGGCAATCACGAAGAGCACCTGATCCGTATGATGGCAACCGACGAAAGCGAATGGACCGACAAGCAACGGGCCCGCTTCGCCCGCCTCCCTCTAGAAGCCTGGAAATACATTCTGGAAGAAGTCAAGACCTGGCCTCTCTGGCGCGATACGCCACATGCCCTGCTGGTTCACGCCGGCCTGGAGCCGGGCAAGACCCGCCTGGAGGACATGGATCCCAAGGTCATACTCTCCATCCGCTATTGGGAAGACAAACCCTGGTTCGATCAAGTCCAGTGGAACAAGACCGTAGTCTTCGGACACTGGGCCAAGATGGGTTTCGTCGATCGCAGGCCCCACTTCATCGGGCTTGACTCCGGCTGCGTCTACGGCAAGCGACTTACCGCATGGTGCCCCGAGGAAGACAAGTTCTACGAAGTCCCTGCCGCCAGGGAATACTCCCCCGTCAAGGACAAGGCAAAGACTGCCGTAGACGCCCCCTGCATGGTACCGGGAGACAAGCTTCCCGAGCAGCAGCAACCCAAGAGCTTTGCCGACATCAAGGCTGCCATCGCCAACGGCGACATTGGCGTTGCAGACGACAGCCCCGAAGCAGAGAAAATAAGAAAGGCCAGCCCCAGCATCGCTGCAGAATGGGCCGGCTATTAATTCCAAAAGTTTGCCGCTAGAAATCGCAGTTTTCTACACAGCGGTTTCTGTCAAACTTGGCCTCAAAGACCTTGAGGCCTTTGTTGTACTTACGGTAAGGTCCATGACGAAGCCCCTTGTCGAAGGTCATTTCTTCCTTTAGAAGGCCCGTCTGGTCATAAATCTTTGCAACGCCCTTCAGCAGGCCCCGTTCATAGGGCAGGCTGCGGAAAAGACTGCCATCGTCATAGTATTCCTCGGCAACTCCGTTCAGAATTCCCTGGGAATAGATTTCCTTCTTTTTCTTCTTGCCATTTTCAAAGTAGATGGTGGTAATACCTTCCTCAACATCTTCCTTGTACCCGATGGTCTGCCAGATCTTTCCGCTTTCGAAGTAGCTGCGGAAGACACCATCAAGCTTGCCGTTCTTGTAGGGAGCCTCCACCGCCACCTTTCCGTTGGGATGGTAACTGATAGCTACCCCTTCTCGGATTACGGTTCCCGCACGCACCGTATAGACTCGGGCTACAGAACCATCCGCAAAGGTCGTCCGGATCGTGTCAAGCGCGGGAGCCATACCTGTTTGGGCAAGGGAATCTCCCCCCTGGGCAAATCCAGCCACGGCAGCTAGGCAGCAACAAAGAATTAGGTGGCAAAAAATGGTTTTCATTTGCGTATAATGTAGCATAATTCCCTAGAATTATGTATTTTGCGAGAGATTATGCGTATTACTTTTTTAAACCCGCCCTTCCATCCGATGTTCAGTCGCGAGTCCCGCAGTCCATGCGTGACCAAGTCCAGTACTCTTTATTGGCCCATGTTCCTAAGCTATGCCGCCGGCACCGTTGAAGCAGACGGCAACGAAATTCAGCTTATCGACAGCCCCGCCATGGAACTGGATCTTGCACAGACCCTGGAAGGCATCAAGAAATTTGACCCCGCCCTGGTTATCTGCAGTACCAGTACTCCCAGTATTTTAAATGATCTTAAGGTTGTAAAGGCAATCAAGGAACAAATCGGCGTCAAGGTTGCCATCATGGGAACCCACGCAACCGCCGAACCCCTTGAATCCATGGAAATGGAACCGGCCCTGGACTACGTGATTATCGGCGAAGCAGACTACACCAGCCGTAACCTGGTTCGCGCCCTCCGTGGTGATGAAGGTGCCGCCCCCATCGGTCAGTTCCCGGGTCTTGCCTACCGTACTGCCGAAGGCAAGGTGGACTTCCAGCCCGAAGGCCCGAAGATCGAGAACCTGAACGAACTGCCCTGGGTAAGTAAGGTTTACCGCAAGCACCTTTACAGCTGCTACAAGAAGTATTTCTATGGCGCCAACCTGAATCCGCTGATTGTCATTCTGAGCGGTCGTGGTTGCCCCAACCACTGCAGCTACTGCGTCATTCCCCAGACCCTGAACGGTCACAAGTTCCGTATGCGCGACCCCAAGGACGTGGTGGACGAACTGCAGTACATCAAGGAAA
Source organism: Fibrobacter sp. (assembly GCA_024398965.1). NCBI lineage: Bacteria > Pseudomonadati > Fibrobacterota > Fibrobacteria > Fibrobacterales > Fibrobacteraceae > Fibrobacter > Fibrobacter sp. Next base: position 31,178 of record JAKSIF010000011.1, read on the forward strand.
ATTTCGAGGACCTTGGCGAAGTCTTCTTCGAAGACGACACCTTTACCGCAAACCACGAACACGTTCGTGAAATCTGCAACCTGATCCTTGAACGCGGTCTCAAGATTACCTGGAGCTGCAACGCCCGTGCCGACGTTCCCCTGGAACTGCTGAAGCTGATGAAGAAGGCCGGCGGTCGCGAAATGTGCGTCGGCTTCGAAAGCGCTTCCCCCGAAGTTCTGCAGAACATCAAGAAGGGCATCAAGAATACCGACAAGGCAGTCGAGTTCACCAAGAACGCTCGCAAGGCAGGGCTCCTGGTTCACGGCTGCTTCATGGTGGGTAATCCCGGCGATACTCCCCAGACTCTCCGCATGACTCTGGACTACGCCAAGAAGCTGAACCCCAACACGGCTCAGTTCTACCCCATCATGGCCTATCCCGGCACCGAAGCTTACAAGGAGGCTCTTGAAAGCGGCGCCCTGCAGACCAAGGATTACAACCAGTGGTTGGACAAGGACGGCTTCCACCGTACTACCATCCAGCGTGGCGAACTGACCAGCCAGGCTCTGGTGGACTTCTGCGACAAGGCTCGCCGCGAGTTCTACCTGCGTCCCAGCTACATCTGGCGTCAGGGCATCATGGCCATCAAGAATCCCCGTGAACGCTACCGCGTGTTCCGTGGTTTCAATACCCTGGTCAAGCACCTGTTCCGCAAGCACGGCGAGTTGGCTCCTGTTGCAAGACAGGCCCCGACGATCAAGCCGTAGAGGAAAACCCACAGAATATAAGAAAGGGCTCGCGAAATGCGAGTCCTTTTCTTTTTAGCCCGCGATTGAAGTCGAGGGCTTTTTAATTATACAACTGCCGAGAGCTAGCTGCTACTTCGCAACAGAGGCGAAAGCCTTGGCGAGCTTGGCCATGGCTTCGTCCACTTCGGCAGCGCTGATGTTCAGCGGCGGAAGCATACGCAGCACGTTGCCCTTTGCGGAAAGCACCATGAGCTTTTCTGCGCGGGCTGCAGCCACAACGTTACCCACCGGAAGTGTATCATCCAGAGCGAGGCCAACGATAAGGCCTTCACCGCGGATTTCCTTGATGGCACTGTACTTGGCCTTGATGTCAGCCAAAGCGGTGCGAATCTGCGCGGAACGTTCTGCGACATTCTTCAGCAGGGCAGGTTCTGCAACCTGGTTCACCACAGCGAGACCTGCAGCGCAAGCGATGGGGTTACCACCGAAAGTAGTACCGTGGTCGCCGGCCTTCAGTTCATCGGCAATCTTCTGACGGAGCAGCACGCCACCCAGGGGGAGGCCGCCACCGATACCCTTGGCAAGAGTTACCAGGTCCGGCTTGAGGCCGTACTTTTCAAAGCCAAGGAAAGTTCCCAGACGGCCGCAACCAGCCTGAACTTCGTCGACGATCACCAGCACACCGAATTCCTTCTGGAGGCTGTTGATGGTTTCTACCATTTCTGCGGACAGAGTCATGACGCCGCCTTCAGCAGCCAGAGATTCCAACATGATGGCGCAGGTGTCCTTGTTGACTTCGGCCTTCAGGGCAGCGCAGTCATTCCAAGTCACATGAACGAAGTCGCCCGGCATGTTGCCGAAGCCCTGACGCAGAGCCGGCTGACCAGTTGCAGAAAGGGCGGCGAAAGTACGGCCATGGAAGCTGTTCACGAAGGTGATGATCTTCAGCCTGTTGGCTTCACCCTTGCGATCGAAGTACTTACGAGCAAACTTGATGGCACCTTCGTTAGCTTCGGTACCGGAGTTGCAGAAGAAAGCCTTGTCGAAACCAGTGATTTCCAAAAGCTTCTTGCCCAGTTCAACCTGGGGCATATTCACATAAAGGTTGGAGATGTGGTTGAAGCAATCCATCTGCTTCATCACAGCATCCTTGATAGCCTTGTTCTGATGGCCCAGGGCGTTCACGGCAATACCTGCAACGAAGTCCAGGTACTTGTCGCCCTTGGAGTCGATGAGGTAAGAGCCGACCCCCTTTACAATTTCAATGTCAGCCTTGCCATACAGCGGGGCAATGACGTTCTTATCCTGTTCTAAAAAACTCATAATAAAAACCTTCGGTTAATGAACGATGAAAAGTGAAAAATGAAAAATGCTACAATCACACCTTCGGCGTCTTCTTAAAAAGCGCGAAGCGCCACTATTATCATTGTTCATCGTTCATTGTTAATTTTTAATTATCCTAAAATCGTTCCGTAGTTCAGTTCGCCGTTGATCTGCTTCACGAAATGTTCAGCATCCTTCCAGCCCACGATGTGAATGGACTTGAGACCGCGATCGATAGACTTGAAGCTTTCGCGAACCTTGGGAATCATACCGCCGTTGATGACGCCAGTTTCAATCAGCTTTTCTGCGGCGTCATTAGTCAGTTCGGGAATGACTGTCTTGGTTTCGTCCATGACGCCCGGAACATCGCTCACCAGCACGAACTGGTCAGCCTGAAGTGCCACCGCCAGTTCGCTTGCAGCGGTGTCTGCGTTCACGTTCCAGCTGACGTTGTTGCCATTTTCGTCGGGACCAATGGAAATGGGGCTCACTACAGGAACCATACCTGCAGACCACAAGGCTTCAACAATCTTGGGATTAACCTTCTTGACTTCGCCTACCAGACCAAGATCAACCTTGCCCTGCTTCTTTTCAACTTCGAAGAGCTTTGCGTCGACACCAGAAATGCCTACTGCATCGCAGCCATTGCTTTCGAGCATGCGGACCAGTTTCTTGTTCACGTGGCCGGAGAGGGTCATCTCCACCATCTTCATAATGCCGGGTGTAGTTACTCGGAGGCCATCGATAAAAGTGGGCTGTTCTCGCAGCAGGGCGATATTTTCGTTAATGTCCTTGCCACCACCGTGTACAACGGCGACCTGGCAGCCCATAGCCGGAAGCTTGGAAACTGCTGCCACAAAATCGGCCAACTTGGCTTCGTCAATAGCCAGGCTGCCACCAATTTTTACAACCACTTTTTTCATTTTCTGTGATGTCCTCACTTGGTTATGCGAATCGCCCCTACCTAGGGCCAATCCGCTGTTATTCAGTACAAGAAAATTTAGCAAAACATTGTGCAGACTCAATGCTTTTTGTTATATTTAAAGAGTACTTTTAATTCAACCCCAAAGAGGTATACTATGGCAATTACTAAGGTTTGGCTCGACGAATCTTCCGACGAATGCGTATCCTGCGGCGCTTGCGAAGCTACTTGCGATGCAGTTTTCACCGTTCCCGAAAAGATGACTGTCAAGGAAGGCGTTGATTTCTCTGCTTACGAAAGCGAAATCAAGGACGCTGCAGACGGCTGCCCGGCAGGCGTGATCAAGTACGAGTAATCTTTTCTTGTACAGAATCTGTAAAAGATTTAAAAACCTCCCTTCATCGAAGGGAGGCTTTTTTATGCCTTGCAATGTACCTTACAAACAGCCACTCGCCCAAAAGGCTTACGCAAGCTAGCGTGCTGGATTCTTGTCCTTGGGGGGTCTGTTCATCATGCCGTAAATGGACTTGATCCACTCGGCACTTTGTGCGTAATTTTCAATATAGACTTCATCAATCAGACCGTTCCAGGTTTCGGTATCGATTTCGTTTCCACCGATACGGAAGGGTACAGGCCTATCCAATTTGTTGGGTTTGAACTCTACAGAATAAACAGTTTTTACGTCGTCGCTGTGTATCGCCACCGGCTCCCCATTTACGTACATGGTAACCATTCCTCCACGGGAAACCAGAGCCAGGAATGTCCACTGACCAACAGGAACTAAGGAAGAATCGCCAAAGTAGACTGCAGTCGGAGTCTTAGGAGAACTCTTCATCATCGCAAAGCTGCCAACCTCATTATCATAATGCCACTGGCACTTGGAAGTAGAATCACTCCAGTAGGCACGCTGGCTGAATAGAATCTGGTGCTGTCCATTGGGACCATTCCACTTCGTCCAAAGTGCAAAGGTATAATCACCGGCAGTAACGTCCATGTCGCCCATGCCAATGAATTGGCCCGGCTTCAAGGAAATCGCCTTGCCGAACAAACCTTCCACATAGTCCACATTCCAAGAGGGGGTGGAGTCATTATCAAAAACGAACTCACCACCTTCCATGCTGATAATCATGGACATGGAATCATGATGTTCCACCGGATGATCAAAATCAACACCGTACACGCCGTTGGAGAAATCCGGACTTGTCAAGAAGTCGCCGTTATCGCGGTTATGCTCCATGGGAGGAAGCTTGATGGAATGGCGGTCATCTACGGTCTTGAAATCCAGACGTGCCTGGGGCTTGTCATCCTTCACATAAACAAGGGAGATTTCGCCAGGGGGAACAGAATCGAAAGAGAAAGATCCATCGGAATCAATGGCAGCCACCTGGTCCATACCAACGATGCGCATGTAACCTGAAGAAACCCCTTCCACACGGCTTTCGAGGCGCTTGCGGGAGCCAACCTTCAGTTCATTGTTTTCCGACCAGGATGCCTTGGAAAGGCCGCAGTCTCCATTATGTTCCGCAAACAAGACCAGGTTCTGCGTACTGTCTACCATCATGGTGAATTCACCATTGTCGTTAGAGTAGGCCTCTACGGAATCCTTGGCGGAAGTTTGGTCCCAGGCATCATAGTAGGCAACCACACGGGCACTAGGAACAATGGCGCCATCAAAGCTGGTCACGACACCTGCGATTTCGGTTGTTGCCACGGAATTACCGATGTCGGTTACACCACCCGCCACATTGCCATCGGATCCGGAGTCACCGCAGCCGCACAAAACCAAAGCAAACAAGCCACTTACCGCAAATGCAAAGGAGCGCTTGCGAGCCTTCTTCAAACATGAAATCTTGTTACTCATGGTGCACCTCCGGTTCCATCTTCTTGCTCATGGGGAAAGCAACCAGCATCATCTCGTATACACGTTCCACATTCATATCATTTGCCGCCTTGGAAATAATCTTTCGGCGTGCTTCTTCAAGAATTTCCACAGCATAATTATAGGAACTCTCGCTCATGGCTAGAGTAGTAAAGGCTGCAAAACGTTCATTTTTGGGCTTAGATTCCACAGAGCCTATGGCATGCTGCATGTATTCGCGTCTAATCTGACGCAGTGCCATGGGAGGAATCTGGGTTGCGTCCAGCATCTGCGCGGTAGCCTCAAAGCGTGGACGTGCCGTACCAGGGCCCTTGCCATCCCCGGAAAGCTCTTCTGCAGGAACCTCACGAATCAAGCCCCACTCCAGCAGGTTCTTCACTGCATCGCGAGCCTCCTCAGTGGTAATCTGAGGTTCCACGGTACGGGCAAGCGTCATGTAGTCTCCGTTCCAGGAAGGGTTTACCACCAGTTCTCGAATAATCGGATAATACCACTTGCTAAAGTAAGCCTGCTCACGATGTGTCACGTGGGTAAATTCAATACGCTTGCGGATATTGACAATCTGTTCCCAGGCGCTTTCGCGTTCATCCACCTGGTGCGCCTGATTGTACTGCACCAGAGCCTCAAAGTAGGCTCGCTGAAGCGGTTCAAAGTCCATTGCCTTGGAAAGTTTTTCAATAGACTTGGGAGTCAAATTGAAACGGCCACGAATTACGTTCAGGCAGTAAGAAGAACTGCTGAAGCCGGCCTTGGCGGCGAAAAAACGATGAGAGAAGACCGCGCGCATTTTCTTCTGTTCCTCGAAATAATCCTGCAGGAACTTGCGGAAGTCGTCATAATCGTACAAGTTGTCAAGCGCTATACACATGCCTTTAAAATAAATAATTTTTACACATTTAGCAAGCATTAGCACTCATTTTATCGATACAGCTTTAAATTTTACACATAATTTTTACACATTCAGGCGTTTTTACACAAAAAAGTCCCTGGCTTGTTGCCAGGGACTTTTCATTACCTTAGAGGTCTGTTTCGTAAGGAATTTTTGCGCAGGCCACCGTAGGATTGCGTCAGGAATTAGCGCATCTTCTTGGCCAGGCCCTTAAGAAGGGCGTTCATCTTGGCCGGCTGAGCTGCGGCAGGCTTCTGCTGCTGGCTAGGTGCGCCCTTGCCTGCAATCTTTGCCTTCAGGTCGGCGATGGTCGCATGACCCTGGATAGCACCGCGATTCGGTTGGTCGTTACGGCCGCCGAAGCCACGATTACCCTGACCGCGGGGGCCACCGGCACGCTGACCACGAGGACCGTTAGCACCTGCGCCAGCAACACCATCCACCTGTTCCGTCTTCATGGAAAGGCTAATGCGCTTCTGGCCCACGTCAACGGCAACAACGCGAACCTTCACGATATCGCCCACGGTAAGAACAGTCTTTGCGTCTTCCACGAACTTGTCGCTGATTTCAGACACATGAACAAGGCCATCCTGATGAACGCCGATATCGACGAAAGCACCGAAGTTAGCCACATTGGTAACCACACCTTCCATCCAGCTACCGGTAATGAGGTCGTTGATGGTCTGGATCTTGTCGTCAAACTTTGCGTAACGGAATTCCTTACGGGGGTCGCGGCTAGGCTTCTGCAATTCGCGGAGAATATCCTGCAGAGTTTCCTTACCCACTTCCTCGCTCAGGAATTCATCAAGCTTGATGCCCTGGACTGCAGATGCATTGCCCACCATTTCCTTTACAGGTACGCCAACCTTCTCGGCCATCTTTTCGACGAGAGCATAGTTTTCGGGATGGACTGCGGAATCATCCAGCGGATTTTCTGCACCCGGAATGCGCATAAAGCCTGCGGCCTGTTCAAAGGCCTTGGGGCCGAAGCCCTTCACCTTCTTCAAGTCTTCGCGGCTACCGTAGGCGCCATTTTCTTCGCGGTACTTGACAATAGCTTCGGACAGAGTGTTGCTGAGGCCAGCCACATGGGACAGCAACGGAGCAGAAGCGCTATTCACATCCACGCCCACCTTGTTCACGCAACTTTCCACCACTTCGTCCAGACGCTTCTTCAGTTCACGCTGGTTCACATCGTGCTGGTACTGGCCCACGCCAATGGACTGGGGGTCAACCTTCACAAGTTCTGCCAGCGGGTCCTGGAGACGACGGCCGATGGAAATTGCTCCACGGGTGGTAACATCTTCTTTCGGGAATTCCTGGATGGCAATCATGCTTGCGCTGTAAACAGATGCGCCTGCTTCGGAAACGATAACGCGGGGCGGAACCTTACCCTTGAACTTGGCAGCCATCTCGGAGCAGAAGGCGTCGGTTTCGCGGCTAGCGGTACCATTACCGATTGCAATGAGGTCAATCTTATACTTGTCGATAAGACCCATGAGGTAGACTGCAGAAGCAGCCTTGTCGTTCCAGGGTTCATGGGGCTTGATAATGCCGTGGTCCATAAACTTGCCGTTTTCATCAAGCACAGCAACCTTACAACCAGTACGGAAACCCGGGTCAAGAGCAAGCACAGCCTTGTGGCCTGCAGGTGCAGCCAGCAAGACATCCTGAAGGTTCTTGCTGAACACCTTGAAGGCTTCTTCTTCGGCAGCATCCTTCAAAATCAAACGGACTTCGCTTTCCATGCTGGGAGCAAGCAGGCGATCCCAAGCGTCCTGGCACATGGCTTCAAGATAAGGAGTCCAAGTAGTCTGGCCCTTGATGACCTGAGCCTTGAGGTAACCCACCAGCTGTTCTGCGGGGACCTCAATCGACAAGCGAAGGACCTTTTCCTTTTCGCCACGGCGGAGAGCCAGCATACGATGGCTGGGAATCTTGCCCACCGGTTCGCTGAAGTCGTAGTAATCCTTGAACTTGGTTTCCTGCTTTTCAAATTCCTTGCGGACCTTGGAAATCATAACGCCCTGCTTTTCGACCTGGGCGCGGAGGTACTGACGGAATTCGGTATTGTCGGCCACTTCTTCGGCCAGGATATCGCAAGCGCCCTTAAGTGCAGCCTTGGGATCGGCCAGGCCCTTTTCTTCGGACAGGTAAATAAGAGCAATCTGTTCTGCTGTGTTTCCGGTTTCTTCCTGAGCCCACATAAGACGAGCCAAGGGTTCAAGACCAAGTTCCTTGGCAATGGTTGCGCGAGTGCGCTTCTTGGGCTTGTAGGGAGCGTAAATATCTTCAAGCAGGGTCTTATCCTTACAGGCTTCGATTTGAGCCTTCAGCTCGGGGGTAAGCTTGCCCTGTTCCTCGATGCTCTTGAGGATGGTTTCCTTACGGTCTACCAGTTCCTGCAGGTAGTCGCGGCGATGACTGATATCGCGAAGTTCAATTTCATTAAGAGTGCCGGTCTGGTCCTTACGGTAACGAGCGATAAAGGGGATGGTACCACCCTGGTCCATCAATTCCAGCGCCTTGCTAACACGCCATACTTCAAGATTCAGTTCTTCGGCAATAATTGCAGAAAAGTCCATAATTCTAATTCCAATTTTTGTTTCACCGAACAAGCCTATAGGCAGGCCCGGTTTTCAAGTTTTAGGGTCCTACAACAAGGTTGCGGCCCTGATTGACAACACACGCTACAGCCGGCAAAAATGCCACCGAGCGCACCCCACCCAAGGGTGGGTACTGAGGGAATATAACAAAATAAGATGTCACTAAAGTGTCAAAATTAAGGCTTCAAAATGAACTTTTTAGCCCGGCACACAACCCCCAAAAAGGCAAAACCCGTTAACTATTTGACAGTCAACGGATTAAGCACGAAATCGCATTTTCTGGGAAAATTATAACTCGGCGCCCTTGATGCAAGACTATAGTTCAAAGGCAAATCCAAGATCCTTCAAGAGAGGATTCTTGGTGTCCTTTTCGCTGAGGAGGGGCTCAAAGCCATTACCCACAGGCCATTCAATGCCGATTGCCGGGTCGTTCCAGAACAGGCCGCCTTCATCTGTGGGGTCGTACAGACGAGTGCACTTGTAGACGAAGGTTGCCGTTTCGCTGAGAACAACGAAGCCGTGTGCAAAGCCTTCGGGAATGTAGAACTGGCGCTTGTTTTCAGCAGAGAGCACAACGCCCTCGTACTTACCGAAGGTGGGGCTACCCTTGCGCAGGTCAACGGCTACGTCGTAGACTTCGCCTTCCAACACGCGCACCAGCTTGCCCTGGGGATTCTTCTTCTGGAAATGAAGACCGCGGAGAACGCCCTTCTTGGACTTGGATTCATTATCCTGAACAAAGACCATGTCGAGGCCTGCAGCATCGAATTCGGCCTTGTTGTAGGTTTCCATGAAGTAGCCACGATGGTCACCGTAAACGGTGGGCTCCACGATGGTTACACCTTCGATGGATGTCTTGATAAAATTGAACTTACCCATGACTACACCTTACCCTTATACATGTTCTCGTAGTACTTTTCGTAATCGCCGCTGGTGATGTTGTCCAGCCATTCCTGATTGTCCAGGTACCACTTGACGGTCTTCTCGATACCTTCTTCGAATTGCAAAGACGGTTCCCAGCCAAGTTCCTTCTGCAGCTTGGTGCTGTCGATGGCGTAGCGGGCGTCGTGGCCCAGGCGGTCGGTGACGTAGGTGATCAGGTCAAGGTCTTCGCCCTCGGCGCGGCCAAGAAGCTTATCTACAGTCTTGATCACCACCTTGATGATGTCGATGTTCTTCCATTCGTTGAAGCCGCCGATGTTGTAGGTTTCGGCAATCTTTCCGTTGTGGAAAATGACATCGATAGCGCGGGCGTGATCTTCGACGAAGAGCCAGTCACGAACGTTCTCGCCCTTGCCGTAAACCGGCAGCGGCTTCTTGTGACGGATGTTGTTGATGAACAGCGGGATCAACTTTTCCGGGAACTGGTACGGGCCGTAATTGTTACTGCAGTTGGTCACAATCGTCGGCATGCCGTAAGTATCATGGAAGGCGCGAACGAAATGGTCGGAGCCAGCCTTGGAAGCAGAGTACGGGCTATGCGGAGTGTACTTAGTAGTCTCGTAGAAGAAGTCGTCGCCATAAGCCAGGTGATGCTCGGAGCTGGAAGCGGTCGTCGTAAACGGCGGCTCGATGCCTTCGGGATGGTTCATCTTCAATGCGCCATAAACTTCGTCGGTAGAAATATGGTAAAAGCGCTTGCCTTCGTACTTTTCGGGCAAAGATTCCCAGTAGAGTTTTGCGGCTTGAAGCAGAGCCAGAGTGCCCATGACGTTGGTACGGGCGAAGGTGAACGGATCCTTGATGGAACGGTCCACATGGCTTTCGGCAGCCAGATGGATGATACCATCGATCTTTTCGTCCTGCATCAGCTTGTAGAAAGCGTCGAAGTCGCAGATGTCCATCTTCACGAACTTGTAGTTGGGCTTGCCCTCGATATCCTTGAGGTTGGCCAAGTTGCCAGCGTAGGTCAGCTTGTCCAGGTTGATGATGTTGTATTCAGGATACTTGTTCACGAACAGGCGCACAACGTGGCTTCCGATAAAGCCTGCACCACCAGTAATGACGATATTCTTCATAAAGACTCCTAGTACCTAATCTTTCCTTCGGCGACCTTGCGCAGGTGCTGACCGTAAGGGCTCTTGCCATACTTGGCGGCACTTTCCAAAAGTTTTTCCTTGCTGATCCAGCCGTTGATAAAGGCGATTTCTTCAACAGCGGAAATCTGGATACCCTGACGATTCTCCACCATCTTCACGAACTCACCCGCTTCAATCAGACTGTCCATGGTACCGGTGTCGAGCCAGGCAAAACCGCGACCCAGCAACTTCACATCAAGTTCGCCCATGTCCAGATAGGTCTTGTTCAGGTCGGTAATTTCGAGTTCGCCGCGGGCGCTAGGCTTCTGTTCCTTGGCAAACTTGCAAACGCGATTGTCGTAAAAATAGAGGCCGGTAATGGCGTAGTTGCTCTTGGGTTCCTTAGGCTTTTCTTCCACAGAAATCACCTTGCCAGCATTATCGAATTCCACAACGCCAAAACGTTCCGGATCTTCTACATAATAGCCAAACACACTGGCTCTTCCATTTTCTTCGGCATTCTTGACGGCTGCCTTAAGCAGAGGGCTAAAACCGTTGCCATAGAAAATGTTGTCGCCAAGAACCATGGCGCAGCAATCGTCACCGATGAATTCCTCGCCCAGAATGAAAGCCTGTGCCAAGCCATCGGGGCTAGGCTGCACCTTGTAGCTAAGGTTCAGGCCCATAGCGGAACCATCACCCAGCAAGCGTTCAAAGTTGGGCAAATCCGTGGGTGTGGAGATAATCAAGATGTCGCGGATACCAGCCAGCATCAAGGTGCTCAGCGGGTAGTAGATCATAGGCTTGTCGTAAACAGGCAGAAGCTGCTTACTGGTAACCATGGTCAACGGATAAAGGCGGGTGCCAGAACCACCGGCAAGTACGATACCTTTCACTTTCTGCTCCTTAATTACGTAGTCAACTTCTTGTTCACGTGAGCTTCAACCACGTTAATGACGTAGTCGCCCAAGTGTTCGCAAGCATTCACCACATCCATGTAATGCACAGACATCTGGTAGTCGTACTTCTTGTCGTTGATGTCTGCAACGTTACGTTCCTTGAGGCTCTTACGGTAGTTGTTAATTTCGTTTTCGATATTGCGAGAACGGTTATAGTCTGCACCGGGTTTGCCTTCTTCTACATCGATCATGTAGTCAAGGGCCGTATTGCACAGTTCCACCATGTGGTTGATGTGCTTGTACTGTTCCTCGGTAAAGTCATCCTTGCTGCGGAACTTGTGATTGATGGCGCGGGCCATGTTGTAGCAGGCATCGCCGATACTTTCCATTTCAGAAATTTCACGAAGCATAGACTGGATCTGGATCTTACTTTCGTTAGAAAGACGTCCTTCGCTGACCTGGTTCAGGTACTTTGCGATTTCCACTTCCATGTTATCGCTGATGCCTTCGTACTTTTCGATACGACTGAAGATCTTATTGAATTCATCTTCATCCTTGGTCGTCAAAAGATCAGGCACCATGTTGAACATCTTCTTGCAACGTTCACCAAAAAGAATGATTTCTTTGCGAGCTTCAAAAAGGGAAAGTTCTGCAGTACTAAGAATACCGCCACTAATGAACTTCAAACGGAATTCGTCATCGTCGGCCTTGTCCTTGATAATCTTGCAAATCAAGGTCTCCATGGGCTTGATGAACCAGATGAGAATCAGCACGTTGCAGACATTGAACATGGTATGGAAGCCGGCCACAGCGTAGGTAACGCCATCCTGGGCAGCCTTGACATCTTCGGGAGTGGAAGGCTTAAGGGCGGGGTCAAAGCCCACCAGGCTGCAGACCATATTGATAAAGGGATGGAACACACAAAGGACCCACACCACACCGAACATGTTGAACAGCAGGTGAGCCAGAGCTGCACGGCGTGCCTGGGTAGAAGCACTGAGTGCCACCACGTTACTGGTAACAGTGGTACCGATGTTCTCGCCCATCACAAGGGCAATGCCCTGGTAGATTTCAAGGGCGCCGCTGGAACAAAGAATCAAGGTAATAGCCATGACCGCAGCAGAGGACTGCACGCACATGGTCATGATGCCGCCAATCAAGAGGAACAGTAAAGTGCTGCCAAAGCCCCACTGACCGCAGGCCTGCACAAAGTTCTGCACCGCAGGGATATCACCCAAGTGCATGGAAGCACCGGTGGTTCGCAGCGTAGTAATAGCGAACAGCATGAATGCCAAGCCGAACAGAAATTCACTGAAGCTCTTGGTACCGTTCTTCTTGGAGTAGCTCATGATGATACCCAGTACAAAGCAAGGGTACACCAGGTAGAGCATGTCGAACTTGAAACCCAACACCATAATCCAACCGGATATGGTGGTACCGATGTTGGCACCCATAATAACAGAAATAGCCTGCTTCAAAGTAAGCAGGCCAGCATTAACGAAGCTCACGGTGAGCACGGTAGTTGCAGTAGAAGACTGGATGGTCGCAGTAACAGCCGTACCGGTGGCCACACCCATTACGCGGTGTTTAGTCATGGTACCAAGCATTACGCGAAGGCCGTTACCGGTAAGTTTTTGAAGACCTTCGGACATGGTCTTCATACCAAACATCAAAAGTGCAAGACACCCAAGAAGGGTGAGCACAGCAAGTTTCATGTCCACAGCGGGCATAGTATTTCCTTTTTCTGGCAAAACATGCGCGACATCTTATGAATTGGAGAGTTGTCGCGTCGGCCAGCGTTTGCGCCGCTATCGGATCATCATCACTGCTTTTCAGCTAGTCCGAGCTCACGGCGTAGTTGTTAATCGATCAATGTACCGCCAAATATAGAAAAAGGCGAATAAAGCACAAGAGCTTGCTCTTGTATTTTTGAGCCGCACTATATGCGCTTGAAAAGCGCCATATAGAAATTGGGTAAAAACTCCGTAAAGGGGGAAGTAAAGAATGAGAAACAAAAGTGACCCGCCTAGCGGGTAGTTTTCTTTAGATCAAAAAATCCCGGCCGTGCCCGGTCGGGAATATCGAAGGTCTTATACGACCTCTTGGATTCTGAAACGCCTACTTGCTTCGGACCATGGCCACTGCTTGGGAGGCAATGCCTTCGCCGCGTCCGGTAAAGCCCAGCTTTTCGGTGGTGGTGCCCTTGATGCCGATCTGCTTTACATCAAGGCCAAGGACGCGGGCGATGTTAGCCTTCATCTGATCCTTGTGGGGATTCACCTTGGGGCGTTCGCACATGACGATGGCATCGATGTTGATGATTTCGTAGCCGGCCTTTGCCACTTCCTCCCCTACCTTGCGCAGGAGTTCCAGGCTGTCGGCCCCCTTGAAAGCCGGGTCCGTATCCGGGAAGTAGGTCCCGATGTCGCCCAGGCCGGCGGCACCCAGCAGGGCGTCGCTAATGGCATGGAGCAGCACGTCGGCGTCACTGTGGCCCAGCAGGCCCTTTTCGTAGGGAATATCCACGCCGCCGATAATGCACTTGCGGCCTTCAACCAACTTGTGTACGTCAAAACCTATACCAGAACGATAAATCTTATCCATAGTAAACCTCTTTTTTCTGCAATATAACTTTTCTACTCAGCAATTTGTGCCGGTTCCACCATTCTCTTAAAAATTTCATCGGCAATCAATCGCATTCCAAAGTCATTGGGGTGTTTCCGAATAAAATCGGATTCTACTTCATAGGGAATTCCATTTTCATCATACAATGTATCTCCTACCTGGGGCATCACCAGATTCCCATACATTGGATAAATCCAGCTAATATCCACGTACTTAATGCCATGTCTTCTTGCGGCCCTAATACAAGCAGATTCCTTCTTTGCATTAGTCCAATACAGCCCTGAGGTGATTACGTAATCTGCATGGCGCTTACAATATGCGAATAAGGAATCAAATCCGGCTTCTAAGACAAGGCTATCCTCATCCTCAGGCATATTTTCTCCGACGCGAACAACAATCACATCAACGCCTTCAAGTTTGTCTTCTACAACAGAATCTAGACTAATAGAAAAATCCTTTTCCCAATTTTTTATAGTCACAGCAATCGCCTCCGAAGAGGTATTGTACTTTTTCAGCAGATAATCCATCTGATGAACATAGTCAAGTTCCAACTTAGACGCGGCCATTCCCTGCATTGAATTCCAACCAATATCATTAAATGGTTCATGGATGGTTATGCTATTCCCCAAGCATGCAACCTTGTGCCGTTCCAAAACATTCAACGCAGGAAGGGAATCCATCCAAGAAAACATATCCCGGATCTGCTGATACTCCGTTTCAACAGCTATGAGAGAGTCTATTGATTTCTGCGCATTAGACAAAACATCCAACAGGGAATCCTTTGTCAAATCATTTTGCTTTGCGTACTCTTTTATGGAATCTATTATGCAGGAATCAGCCTGTGAAATGGAGTCATAATAAGTTTGGATAGAATCAATTATAAAAGCATCCCGCAGTGATACAGAATCATGGAATGCCAAGATGGAATCTATCGTCAATGAATCTTTTTCTAGATGATATATGGTATCTCTTTCATGATAGTATACGGTATCCCTTTCGTGATAATACACAGTATCCTTTTCATGAAAATACACGGTGTCCTTTTCATGATAATCCACGACGATTTTCTCTGGCAAAGCATCTTCCAAGGAAGTGACATTTTCTTCTGAACAACTTGAAAGGAGAAAAACAACGCCCAGCAGCAAAAACATTTTCAACAAATTCATAACATACAAAATAAGAAAAACTCTGGAAAAATCCGGAGCTTTTCTTATTCTAGAAACCGAATATTCTGGTTTCTGCCGATTACACAATCAGGGCGAACTTGGGCAGAACGCCAAGAACCAGCAGGATGATTGCTGCAACGGCAACACCGAACTTCAGCAGATAGCTGAAGGGAGCGCTCTTGGAGCAAACGCACTTGCATTCTGCATCAGCCGGCAGCGGCATGAACAGGGCGTAGGCGATGCGCAGGTAGAACACAGCAGCCACCAGAGAAAGTGCAAAGGCGAATGCTGCGAGCCAGCCGAGGTCACCAGCCCATGCCTGAGAGAACAGGCTGAACTTGGCCAGGAAACCTGCTGCAGGCGGAAGGCCAGCGAGACTTGCCAAGCAGACGGTAACACCCAGTGCCACGAAGGGACGCTTGCGGCCACGACCCTGGATAGCTTCCAAAGTTTCGTTGCGGTCGTCGCGACCAGCCAGGTAAGCAACGCCTGCGAGAGCGCCTGCGGAACCGATGGCGTAAGTCACCAGGAAGTAGAACATGGCACCCATCTGGACGGTACCGTTAGCGGCGTAGTTGGGAAGCAACAGGCCGATTACGATAAAGCCAGCGTTCATCACGGCGGAGTAAGCCAAGATGCGGCGGATAGACTTCTGTGCCAGGCCACCGAATGCACCGTAGGTAATGGAGAGCACGGCAACGATCACCACCACAAGGTACAGGGCCTTGGACTGGGAACCAATGGTCACCGGTTCAGCAAGGTTCCAGGCGGCAGCGGTGCCAGCCTTGGTAACCAAGATGCCAAGCCACACGGAAGCGAGAGCGGCAAGAGCGCCAACCTTGACAACAGCGGCCATAAAGCCGGTCACAGCCACAGAGGCACCGGTGTAGACATCGGCCACCCAGAAGTGGACCGGAGCGGCACCAGCCTTAAAGAGCAGGCCAATGACAGCAAGGAAGGAACCCAGCACGAACAGGGCTTCACGACCCGGAAGGATGGTTCCGAAGAAGTGGGTGGTACCAGTTGCGCCGTAGACCAGAGCCACGCCGTAGAGGAAGATTGCGCTGAAGATGGAACCGGAAACGAAGTACTTGAAGGCACCTTCGCTTGCGTTTTCGTTCTTGCGGCGGAGACCAACCAGAGCGTAGATCGGGAAGCTAGCTAGTTCCATACCCAGGAACAAGGCCAGGAAGTCGATAGCCTGAGTCATGAGCAAGGCACCGACGGTTGCCAACAGCATAAGGCCGTAGGCTTCGCCACCCTTGAACTTTTCGTGACCCAAGGTCCACTGCATGCCGGCAACACCGAGGAAGCCGCAAAGGACGACTGCGGCACCGAGCAGGCGGCGGACAGGATCCATGGCATACAGGTTAAAGAATGTATCGGAACCTACCAGAGTGTAGGCACCAGCGGCAAGGGCGAGGAACAGGGTTGCAACCCAGGGAAGCACCTTCTGCTTGTTATCGTCCTTGACAAAGGGTTCTGCAGCCAGGCAGACGAGAGCGCCTGCGGCAACCAGAATGACCGGCAAGAGATTGATGATATTAGCCATTGTTAGTTACCTCCTTCTTGAGCGGCAGCCTCAGGAGCGGCTTCAGCATCGGCAGTTTCCATAGCCTTGAGCTGAGCGATCAGGTTTGCGCGTTCCTCATCGCTAAAGCCGTTTGCCTTCAGGTTTTCGTCCAGCTGCTTGAAGTCTTCTTCAGACATGGGCTGGGCAACTTCGGCAATGTTTTCTTCAGTTTCGTCGGCTGCGGCAGGAGCCTGAGCAGCAGCTTCCTGAGCGGCAGCGGAAGCCTTGGCTGCTTCCATGCTGGCGTTTGCAGTGGGGCTCATCTTGGCCATGCTTTCGATAGCCTGTTCATCGAACAAGTGGAGAGCATTGGTGATGAATGCCGGATGCATACCGAACACCAGGAGCAGAACGCCCATGATGCCGATGGAGGAACCTTCCAGGGCAGTCATGCGGGTGCCGGTAACTTCGCACTTCTGTTCACCGAAGATAACCTTCTGAACAAAGCGGAGCATGTAGGCGGCAGACAGGATGATGCAAAGACCAGCAACCAGAGCGGGCAGCGGACCCATGTCCCAGAGAGACATAAGAACGGTGAATTCACCAACGAAGCCTGCAGTACCCGGAATGGCAAGAGCAAGTACGGCCATGAAGCCGAACAGGGAGCCGAACACCGGAGTAACACGGGCAAGGCCACCAAGCTTTTCGAGGTCGCGAGTGCCGGTCATGCGTTCGCCGATACCCATGAGCAAGAACTGGGCGCCAGCGGAAATACCGTGAGCAACCAGGAGCACGAGAACAGCGGGAAGCATTGCTTCGGAGAGGCTGAACACGCCAGCCACAGCGAGACCAAGGTGACCCATGGAGCTGAAGGCCAAAAGCTTCTTGGCATCCTTAGCACGGAGAGCCATGAGAGCGCCGTAAACAGCAGTCACGAGACCCAGCCACATCATGGTACCAACGATATCCATGGAGAGCGGGAAAATCGGGAGAACCCAGGCGATAAAGCCGAACACACCAGCCTTACTCATTGCACCGGTAAGGATTGCAGAGAGAGGAGCGGGAGCTTCGGAGTAAGAAATTGCCTGCCAGCCGTGGAACGGGAAGATCGGAGTTTTTACCATGAATGCCAGGAGGAAGCTAACGAGAACGGCCTTCTGGGCAGCGGGATCCATGCTCTGGAGAGCAACGGCCATGGAAAGGAGCAAGGAGTTGTCAGCCTTGGTCAGCATGTACCAAAGAGCCACCATCATGGGAGCGGAGCCCACCAGGGTGTAGATGGCAAAGGTCATTGCGGCCTTGGACTTTTCCTTGCCGCCAAAACCGGCAATCAGCACGGCAGCGGGAATCACCATGGCTTCGAAGAAGAAGAAGAACAGCACAGCATCGGCAGCCAGGAAGGTACCGTTCATGGCACCCATCAAGGCGAAAATACCGATAGCGAAGTTGCGGTAGTTCTTGCAGGTGGTGTTACGGGCGGTAATCAAGGCTACCAGAGAAAGACCGGTAGAGAGGAGAACCATCCAGGCTCCAAGACCATGGCTATAGAGATAGTAGTAAACCGGACCCTTTGCACCAGGAACCTTGAACCATTCCATAGGTTCGGTAGCCTGGTTGCCGCCGGCGATAAGAGCAACGGACATGCCAAGGAAGGCAAGGCCGAAGAGGAAGGCCAGTCGAGAAGCGGACTTGGGATCTTCCTTGGAAGTTGCCACCATGAGGATAGCGGCAACGAACGGTGCTAAGACGAGGAGATGCAGAAGCATTAGATCAAACCTCCAGTCAGAAGAACAACAAGCACAAGGGCTACCACACCTGCGAGGCTAAGAGCAATCTGCAGGCGGACCTTGCGGACCTGGAATGCGGCAGCGCCATCGCCCAGGATAGAGGCGATACTTGCAACCAACCACTGGACAAACTGAACCAGGTTGTCCACGATATTTTCAACAATCCAGGCAACAATGTTTGTAAGGGTAATGAACCAACCGTGGATGATATCGAACAGGAAGGTCCAAGTAGCCTTGTAGCCTTCGGGACGAGTGCTATTGGTAGCAGCCGGAATGCGCTTGCCAAAGACTGCGAAGGCGATGATGATACCGAGAACAGCTGCGGCAGTGCCAAGACCGGCAAAGACCATGGGGTTCACGTGAGCTGCGCTGTGGAGCACAGAAGCCTGTGCAGCACCCACAACCGGTTCGAGAGCCTGTTCGAAGGTAGTGATACCCAGGGATTCGGCCCAGAAGTAACCGGAGAAGATTGCGCCAACTGCAAGCACCACCATGGGGAAGAGCATGCAGGCCGGAGCTTCGTGAATATGGTGTTCGCTTTCTTCGGAACCACGATACTTTCCAAAGAAGGTCATGATGATGAGGCGGCTCATGTAGACTGCGGTAATCACAGCGGTCAGGAGGCCTACACCATAGAAGAAGGGACCCATGGGGCCGCTCACATAGAGCTTTTCGAGAATCAGGTCCTTAGACCAGAAACCTGCAAAACCCGGGACACCAATAATAGCAAGGAAGGCAAAGATCATGACGCATGCGGTAACCGGAGTCTTCTTGAGAAGACCGCCCATCTTGCGCATATCCTGTTCACCAGCCAGGGAGTGAATCACTGCACCTGCACCCAGGAAGAGGGCGGCCTTGAAGAAGGCGTGGGTAAACACGTGGAAGATGGAGGCATCGAAGGCGGCAACGCCAGCGGCCATGAACATATAGCCCAACTGAGAAATGGTAGAGTAAGCAAGAACCTTCTTGATGTCGTTCTGGAAGAGGCCAGCCACAGCTGCCCAGAAGGCAGTGAGCATACCCACCACGGTAATGATGTCAAGGACAACCGGGAGAGCGGCGAACATGGTAGAAAGACGAGCAAGCAGGTAGACGCCAGAGGTCACCATGGTTGCAGCATGGATAAGTGCAGAAACCGGGGTCGGACCAGCCATTGCATCGGGCAACCAGGTCAGAAGAGGAATCTGAGCAGACTTACCGGTGCAGCCGATGAAGAACAGGATACCGGCAAGGCTCAGAATCGGAAGAACGATTTCGGCCTGGCCTGCACCGAGGATCATCTGCATGAAGCCACGGAGAGCGTCGTAGTTAAGAATGTTAGAGCCACCCAGGGTAACGAGCACCAGCATGCCAAGGAGGAAGCCGATGTCACCCACGCGGTTCACAATGAAGGCCTTATTTGCAGCCTTGCAGTTGTTGACGTCGTGGTTCCAGAAACCGATGAGCAGGTAGGAGCAGAGACCCACACCTTCCCAACCGAGGAAGGTCAGGAGCAAGCTGTCGGAAAGAACCAGGGTGATCATGCTGAACATGAACAGGTTGATGTAGGCGAAGAAGCGGGCAAAGCCGCGGTCACCGTGCATGTAACCAATGGAGTACAGCGCAATCAGGGAACCGATACCTGTGATGAACAGGAGCATGATGCGGGTAAGACCATCGAACAGGAAGCCGATGTCCACCTTGAACATGGGAATATCGATCCAGTTGCAAAGGGTGGAGCGAATGCCTTCCTGGGGCATGCCGACGGAGAGGAGCACGACACTTGCAAAGGCAAGAACCGGGAACATCACAGCCAGAGCGCCAACGAAGCCTTCGGACGGGCCCTTCTTGCTACCGGAAGATGCAACGGCGATAGTGCCGAGCAGGATAGTTCCGATAAGCGGGAACAGAGGAATGAACCAAAGCGGTAAATTTGTCATGTCTTACCCCTTCAAGTTTGTGTATGTGTCAGCGTCAACGCTTTCACGGTTACGGAAAATCATGATCACCATGGCGAGGCCGACGCAAGCTTCTGCTGCAGCGACTGCGATAGTGAACAGCGGAACGATCTGACCAGTAACACTGGCTGCAGCAGGCAGAGTCTTTGCAAAGCCTACGAAAGCCAGGTTCACTGCGTTCAGGGCCAGTTCAACGCCCATGAGCACAAAGAAGATGTTGCGGCGAGAAATTGCCACGATCAAGCCGATGGCGAAAATCACCAGAGCCAGGATCTGAACGTAAATAGCTTGGAGTTCCATTATTTAGCCTCCTCGTCGGTACCGAGACGCTTCTTGGCCATGAGAACGGCGGAAGCCATTGCAGACAGCAGAAGAAGGCCGATAACTTCGAACAGAATGAAGTAACCCGGACCAGTCTGAGCCACGTTGAACAGAGTTTCGGAGGTGAGCTTCACGGAGCCGCGAACAGTGGTAGCGTCAAAGGCGATACCAGAGCGGATCAGAACGAAACCCACGAGGCCGGTCAGCACGAACACCGCCGGAACCACGAACAGGGAAACCTTGTCGAACATGGGAGTCTTGTTGTCCTTGCCTGCATTGAGCACCATGATCACGAAAGTGAGTAGCATGATGATTGCACCGGCATAAACCATGATCTGAACAACACCAATGAAGGGGCTACCCAGAAGGCCATAGATGCCTGCAAGAGACAGCATGGAAAGAATCAGGGAAAGGGCACCGTAAAGAGGGTGCTTGGAAAGGAGAACGCAGAGAGCGGAACCCACGGCGATAACTCCCAGGATGATGAAGTAAATCAATGCGAGCATTACTTAACCTCCATGCCCCAGACCTTGCGGGCTTCGGCATTCTTGGTACCGCCCGGAGCCATCTGGCTCTGAGCATCTTCGGGGTAGTCCTTGGGATCCCAGTTGGTGAGATCTTCGAGATGAGCCACGAAATCTTCGCGCTTACGATGTTCGAAGACAATCTGCTTGGTATCCATGCGGAGAGCATCTACCGGGCAGGCTTCTGCGCAAAGGCCGCAGAACACGCAGACCAGGTGGTCGATGTCAAAGCGCATGACGCGCTTTTCGATACGAGGATCATCGGACTGAGTTGCTTCGATGAAAATACAGTGTGCAGGGCAAGCTGCAGCGCACATGCCGCAAGCCACGCAACGGGGAGTACCATCGGGGCGAAGCATCAAACGATGCTTGGCACGGTAGGTGTTGCGAACTTCGGGCTGGCCTTCCGGATAGGAAATGGTGGGCAGCTCTTCGTAACGGAACAAGCCGCGGGCAGCATGCTTAAGGGTAGTGAACAAGCCACGGAAACATTCGTAAATGTAGAGGCGTTCTACCCAAGTCATGGGTTTCTGTTTAATAACGCGAGCCATTAGTTACCTCCCAAAAGCTTTGCGACAACGGCGGTCACAATGAGGTTCAGGATAGCGATGTTAAGGATAATCTTCCAGCCCAGGTGCATCACGTGGTCATAACGGAAGCGCGGAAGAGTCCAGCGGACCCAAATCCATACCCAGCAGAAGAACACGCTCTTAATCACAAGCACCAGCAGGTGGATGGCTGCAGTACCGAGGGCAGCACCCAAGGTATTGACCAACTGGCCGTCGATGACGGACTGTGCCGGGCTGTAGAACATCCAGGAGCAAACGCCAGCAGCGATGAACACGAGAGCGGCAACCCAGGCAACCAGCTTGTACAGCTTGTATTCCTGAAGGATAACCATCTTGTTGCTCTGCTTGGAAGCGGCGAGCTTTCTGGAGTAGCGGTAAATCATGTGGAGGAAGGCGAGAGCGAAGAATGCAAGCACCCAGCAGAGGATGGCCAGAGAGCCGCCCATGTGAGCCTGCATGGTCTCGGTGGTAACGAACGGAACAGAGTAGCCACCCAGGAAGAGGGTTGCCACCAGGAGGGAGCTAATGCAGATGTGGGAGTATTCACCCATGTAGAAGAGACCGAACTGCATAGCACCATATTCGGTATGGTAACCAGCAACCAGTTCCGGTTCGCCTTCGGCAACGTCAAACGGTGCACGACCAGTTTCTGCGATAGTTGCAATGAGGAAGCAGAAGAATGCCACCGGCTGGGCAACGATACCCCAGACGTGGTGTTCCTGCCAGCTCACGATGTCGGTGAGGCTGAAGGAGCCTGCGAGCACCAGAAGGCCCATCATGGAAAGACCCTGGCAGACTTCGTAGCTGATGGTCATTGCTGTGGTACGGAGAGAGCCCAGGTAGCTGTACTTGGACTTGGAAGCCCAACCAGCGAGGACTGCACCGTAGGCAGACAGGGAGGAGAAACCGAAGAGAAGCAGGATACCCACTTCGGAATCCAGAATGGAACCGGAGATGTTCACGGCCTTGCCACCCCATTCAAATGCCAGAGGACCAAACCACGGAATGACACACGGGGAAAGGAACACGATGGCGAACGGAATTGCGGGAGCCACGTAATAAAGGAACTTGCTTGCGCCCTTGGGAGCGAACATTTCCTTGAAGAACAGCTTGGCACCATCGCACATGTTCTGTACATAACCCAGCAAACGGATACGACCGAAATACGGGATCTTGATGTAAGAACGGTTCGGGCCCTGACGGTCCTGCATGAAGCCGGCGCCGCGGCGTTCCATGGGAATCAACAGGAGGATGTAAAGGACCGGCACGAAGCAGAAGGCGAACTTCGCAATCGTGATCAGCCATTCAACCCAGGATTTGGATTCGATGATATCCATTATGCGTTACCTCCTTCAAGATGCAGACCAGTGCTCTTGATGGTGTCGTATGCAAGGCCAGCCAATGCCGGTGCGTATTCGGCAGCCTTCTTGAAGGCGTCCATTGCGCAGGTGAAAGGCGTTCCGGCGAGTTCAGAAAGAACTTCGTAGGCCGGGCGGAGTTCAGCGCTGGGGCAGGTCGGAGCTGCGTTCAACTTCTGGAGGATACCCAGGCAGTTGACCATGGAGCCCTGGACTTCACTCCAGTGCTTGATACCGTAAGCGAGAGTAGCTTCGCCAGCGGTGTCGTTATTGAAAGCGGAAAGAGCAATGCGGGTGGGGATCTTGGAAAGAGCGTCCACAGAGCCATTGCCTTCGCCGAAGAGGTCGTTGTTCACAGTCACGAGGACAGAGAACTGACTTGCATTCTGCACGAGTTCATTCAGATTGTCATCCGGGAGACCAAGCAGCTTGAAGCCAGCGCGGTTTGCCATGGGGTCGCCGCTCTTTGCAATGCCATCGGGTTCGGCCTTCGGCTTGAGAGTGCCGCCAAATACCTGAGCCTTGTCGCCAAGGGATTCCTTCAACATGCGGAGTGCAGCCAAGTCTTCGATGGTGCATTCGCCGCCAGCAACCAAGGCAATCTTGCCGGATGCAGAAGCGAGGGATTCCTTAATGACGTTCAGACCCATTGCCGGGAGACGATTTTCACCGAAGGTCTGGAAAGCGAGACGGCTAGTATTGGAAAGCCAGCTACGGTTCACTTCCGGATTGCAACGCGGCATCATACGGTAGATCTTGCCATCGGCGTGATCCAGCCAGATGTTTGCACCCAGGGAGTCATCCATGGAGATGGTCGGGGTGTGGCTCAAGAGCCATACGCGCTTCTGGAAACGGAAGTACTTAGCAGTCATGGCGCCAGTGGGGCACACGTCGGTGACGCAGAGGTCGTATTCGTGGTCCAGCTTTTCGCCAGGGAAAGTAGAGATGTAGGTGTGGTCGGCACGGCCAGCCAGCTGGAGCTGTTCGTCTTTAGCGATGGTGCGCATAAAGCGTACGCAGCGATCGCACTGAACGCAACGTTCTTCGTCGAGCCAAATGCGGGGGCCGATGTCCACATGCTTACCACCGCGAACCTGACCCTTGTTGTCAATGAACTGGTGAGCCGGATTACCATGGTAGTTCTTACCGTATTCCGGACGCATGCGGCCTTCGTTCTGGCCAGCTTCCATGTAGTTTTCCTGCAGGGTGCATTCGCCAGCCTTGTCGCAGATGGGGCAATCCAGCGGATGATTCACCAGCATGAATTCCTGGGTAGCCTTGCGGGCGTTCTTTACGCGAGCAGAGGATGCAGGAGTATAGATCTTCATGCCAGGGGCAACAGGAGTATAGCAGGCGATCACCAGCATACGGCCGCGGGGGCCTTCCTGTTCGACCAGGCACTGACGGCAGTTACCGGAAACCGGAAGATACGGATGGTAACAGACGTGAGGAGTTTCAATCCCGACAGCCTTGAGGGCTTCGAGGAGGTTTGTATCGCCGGGAACCATGACGGCCTTATCATCCACGAAGATTTCCACCTTCGGGCTGTTTTCGGTCGGAAGTTTCGGCATGTTATAGAAGTTACTCATAATGATTACCAGAAGATTCCAGGACGATAAGTTTCTTGTACACGGGGCTTTGCGTGATCCGGATTCTTTGCGATGTATTCGTCAAAGTCGGCGCGGAACTTGGTGCTGTAGGAAGCAACAGGACCGCCCAGGGAGACGGACAGCGGGCAGATGGTCACGCCACCAAAGCCACCAGTAAGGCTCTGCATCAGTTCAACGTCGCCATCGTGGCCCTTGCCATCGACGATGAGGTTGAGGATACGGTGCAGAAGACCGGTACCTTCGCGGCAGGGAGTGCACTGGCCGCAAGATTCGTGGCTGTAGAAGTTACCAAGCACGTTCAGCAGGTCCACCATGTTGTGGGTGTCGTTGATGACGATCATTGCACCGGAACCGAACATGGTCTTCATGGAGGCCAGGCATTCGTAGTCCATGGTGGCAACGGCTGCTTCTTCTGCGGTAAGAGGTGCGCAAGAGGAACCACCGGGGAGCACAGCCTTCAGCTTGCCGCCCACAACGCCACCGGCGTATTCGTTGATCATGGTCATCATGGGAGTACCGAGAGGAGCTTCGTACACGCCCGGGTTCTTCACGTCGCCGGAAATGCAGAACACCTTGGTACCGCCTGCACGGGGAGTACCCATCTTAGCGTATTCGCTAGGATCGTGCTTCAGGATCCAGGGGAGAGCCATGATAGTTTCCACGTTGTTCACGCAAGTAGGAGACTTCCATGCACCGCTAACTGCCGGGAAAGGCGGCTTAAGGCGGGGCTGACCCTTCTGGCCTTCGAGAGAGTTAATGAGAGCGGTTTCTTCACCGCAAATGTAGGCGCCAGCGCCACGGTGCACGAAGATATCGAAGCAGAACTTGGTTCCGCAGATATTTTCGCCAAGGTAGCCGGCTGCATATGCCTGGTTCAGAGCCTTGTTGAGGGACTCAATGCAAGGGAGGAATTCGCCACGGCAGTAGATGTATGCTGCGCGGGAACCCAGAGCCCAAGCGGCGATGATGAGGCCTTCGATCAAGCGGTGGGGATCTTCCAGCATGAGGAAGTGGTCCTTGAAGGTACCGCCTTCACCTTCGTCAGCGTTCACCACGATGTACACGGGCTTGCCAGTTCCACGAGGCACGAAGCTCCACTTCATACCGGTGGGGAAGCCAGCACCGCCACGGCCACGCAGGTTAGAGCGCTGCACGTAGTCGATGAGCTCGAACTGGCTCATGTTGAACAGGCGTTCGGAAATGTTTTCGTAGCCGCCCAGCTTCTTGTAGACTTCAATGTCCTGGGCGCCCTTGCCGAAGTTTTCAGTACAAACTTTTACGCATTCTGCCATAATTATACCTTCTTCTCTTCAACCGGAGCCGGCTTTTGAGTGGTAACAGCAACAGCGGAAGGCTTGGCCACGCGTTCGCCGGAGGTAGCGATCATGCGATATTCATCGCCGACCTTGCCTGCAGCATCTACGAATGCCTTGTCCTTAACGCCGGGTTCGCCAACGGCGACCCAATCATTGCCAGACTTCTTTTCAACAACGATCTTGGTGAATTCCGGAGCGCCCTTCCAAGTGAGGGTTGCGCCGGTTTCGTCAGCTTCAGCCTTGACGCAAAGAACCGGAGAAGGAGGAGCGTAGTCGGCAACCTGAGGCTTGGCAGTTGCGCCAGGAGCGCCCGGGTGACCGCAGTGACCCTTCACGGTACCACCAAGAACATCGTGCTTGGGGACGTTGTTTGCGTGAGCCTTGCACCAGTCGATAATGCGATCGATGGAAGCTTCGGTAAGAGTAGTGCCACGCTTCATCTTGAGCTGACCGTCGACAACGTCTGTTGCGAAGTCGTCGTTCACCAGCATCATGGGACCGTTGCCGCAAGAACCGAGGCATTCGACCTGAAGAATGGTGAACATGCCATCGGGAGTGGTTTCGCCAGACTTGATGCCCAGCTTGTTTTCCACATACTTGATGAGGGGCTGTGCGCCCTTGATGGCGCAGCTGATGTTGCGGCAGAACTGCAACATGAACTTGCCCTTGGGAGCGTGGTTATACATGGTATAGAAAGTAGCGACGCCCATAGCGTGAGCAGGAGCGCAACCGCAAACGTTTGCTGCCCAGCGGATGCCTTCGGTGGGAACCCAGCCGAATACACCCTGCACAAGCCAAAGCACTTCGAGGAGTGCGCCCTGGCCTTCGGGGTAGCGGCTCAGCAAGTCAGCGCAACGTTCCTTGATTTCGGGAGTGGACAGCTTGTCAAGCACTTCCTTGGGATTGGGCTGCGGCTGAGCCGGATGAACGTGACCAAAAGTTTCGGCCGGATCTGCAGTGGCACCAATGGGCTGCTGGGGACGGTCGAACTTCAGGTTATTGTTGGCGACAAAGTGAACTGCGCCTTGGATATGTTCTCTCATCGGTCAAGTTCTCCTGCAATCATGTTGAGGCCAGGCAAGGTGGCCATGGAGTCGGCCAAGGTAAGGCCTTCCACCAGTTCGTTAAATGCGGACACGTGAGCAAAGCTGGGGGAACGAACCTTGATACGGTACGGATGACCGGAACCGTCGGCGACGATGGTAAAGCCAAGTTCGCCGTTAGCGCATTCGGAACCGCAGTAGTATTCGCCCTCAGGAACGCGGATACCTTCGTAGACGCTCTTGAAGCGGCCGATAAGGCCTTCCATATCCTGGTATGCCATCTTGTGAGACGGCACGCGGATGCGAGGATCCACGATATCGATGGGGCCCGGAGCAAGACGCTTGATAGCCTGACGAACAATCTTTACAGATTCTTCGATTTCGGCAAGGCGTACCTGCAGACGGTCGTTGGCGTCACCCTGGGTGCCCACCACAACTTCCCAGTCGTAAGTTTCATAATCGTAGTAAGGTTCATCCTTACGGAGGTCGTTTGCAACGCCAGTTGCACGGAGGCAAGGACCAGTCCAGCCGTAGCTGATTGCACGTTCCTTGGAAATCTTACCGATACCAACGGTACGATCAAGGAAGATACGGTTACGGTCGATACAGGCATGCAGGTCCTTCAGAGCCTTTTCAACAGAATTACAAGCGGCGAGAACTTCTTCTTCGAAGCCGTTGTAAGTGTCGCGATAGAGGCCACCGATACGGGCATAGCTGTTGGTAAGACGTGCACCAGTCAGCTTTTCCCAAATCAGCATGATTTCTTCACGCGGATTGAAGGCGTACATAAAGGGAGTGGTACCGCCCAAGTCCTGGAGAGCAGCAGCGACGCAAATAAAGTGGTCGTTGATGCGGGAAAGTTCATTCACGATAACGCGGATGACCTTGTTGCGTTCCGGGATCTCGATGCCGAACATGTTTTCTACAGCGCGGCAGAAAGCAATGTTGTTCATCATTGCGGAGCAGTAGTTAAGACGGTCGGTATACGGAAGAGCCTGCTGCCAGGTACCGCGTTCAACCATCTTTTCGAAACCACGATGCATGAAGCCGATTTCATGAACACCGGCCACGATGGTTTCGCCATCAAGAGCAGTCAGCAAGCGCACGCAGTGGTGAGTTGCCGGATGGGTCGGGCCCACGTTCAGGGCCATCAGGCTCAGCTTTTCGCCATTAGGATCTAATACGATCATCCTTTGATACTCCCTTCAAGAAATTCTTCATCAACAGGGTCAATCTCTTCGGAACGCTGGACAATCTTGTAGCCCTTGGCTTCGAGACGCTTTTCCAGTTCCGGAACCAGGTAATCGCTGGTGGAGAGCCACTGGCGCTTCTGGGCCGGGTAGTCCTTGCGCAGCGGATGACCAACAAATTCACAGTGGTTCAAGATGCGGCGCAGGTCCGGATGACCAACAAATTCAATACCGAACTGGTCGAAGACTTCGCGTTCCAGCCAGTCAGCACTTGCATACAAATCAGTAATAGTGGGAACCTTGAGGTCGGCTTCGCTGACCAGCACCTTAAGACGGAAGCGACGACCGGCATTGGCAGTGCTCTTCAAAGCATAGGAGACTGCGAAGCGAGGACCCTCGTGATTGGGGTAAGTCAGGTAGTCGATACCAGCTTCATCCAAGAGCATGTCAAAGGCGTATTCGTTCTTGAGGAACTCTACAGCGGCGTGGATGTTTTCCTTGGAAACAACAACGCAGGCGTCCCACTTGGCAAGAGGTTCACGCTTGGCGCCGAACTTCTCTTCCAGGAGGGAGACGATGTTTTCTGCAATATTTTCCATCTATTACTCCTTCCAAATCTGGACTTTCTTCATAAGGTCCTGCTGCTTTTCAGCAACGAATTCCTTAACGTCAGAAATCTTGGTCTTGGCCATTTCAGTAGCGCAAGCCTTGGCTTCGGCAGTCTTGGCCTTGATCAGTTCCCACTGTTCCTTGACGCGTTCGGTACGCATCTTCATGAAGGATTCGTCCTTGATCTTCTTCTGCAGGTCGAACATGGCATCGAAGAAAGCTTCCGGACGGCTGGGGCAACCACCGATATAAACATCAACAGGGATAATATGGTCAATACCCGGCACGGTGCAGTAGCAGTCATAGAAGCCGCCAGAGCTAGCACAAGCACCCATGGCGATAACCCACTTGGGTTCGGCCATCTGCTCGTACATGCGCTGCAGAATCGGAGCCTGCTTGTAGGTAATGGTACCAGACACCAGCAGGACGTCGGACTGACGCGGGGTAAAGCGCACGTATTCAGAACCGATACGGGAAAGGTCGTAACGACCCACTTCGGTACTCATGAATTCGATTGCACAACAAGCCGTACCATAGGGGAACGGCCACAGGGAGTTCGTACGGCCCCAATTGACGATGAAGTCAAGGGAGCTCGTAATGAAATTAGGCTTTTCTGCCTCATTTTTCATAGGGGTTACCTCACAAAATTACGGGGGCAAAGATAGAATTTTGAGAGATTCGACAGTATTTGTAAAAGGAAATCCATCAACCAAGAATAGGCCGTTTTTCGCCAAAAGTTAGTTAAAGCTAATAACAAAGCGTTCAGAAGTCTCCTATCTGCTTATCAGTCAACAAGATAGATGATTTTCAAGATTTTGTCATATTTTACTGACGATTTTGTGTTTTCAGAACTTGAAAACCATGTAAACTTTTTTTACATTTGGCCCGGTTTTGTTTTGGTTTTTGGCTAGGGCATGCTCTGGCCCACTGAGGAAGCATGGATTATATACTATGCAGCGATGATTATAGTCTCTTTAGAGAGAAACTGCTTAACAGGTCAGACTCCTCCATGGAGCTCTTCCGTGCGGTTTCCGAATCCATCGAGACCATCGCTAGAAAATTAAACGCAGGTTTTATCGGTTGCGGGCTCATGGCTCCCGCCACTCCCCTCGCCCCCAACGGCGAGAATGGCACCATGACCCTGTTCCACGACAAGAATAAGCTCCCCCAGATTCCCGTAAAATCGGATTTCGTCCAGGTTACTCCCACCGGCGAAAAGGGCTTCTTTACATTTATTGCACACCCAGTGTCGGGCCATACCTTTACCGAAGACGAGGTCAAGGCCATCAAGCTGATTGGAATGGACTGCTTCACCTTGGGTGGTCGCGCACGCCTTATCGGCATGGTGCAGAAGGCATCCACCACAGACCTGATGACCGGAGCACCGAACCAATCAGGATTTATACAGTTCGCAAACACGCTCCTTTCCCAAAAGAAGCGCAACAATTACGTAGGCCTGTTTATCAACCTCAAGAATTTCAAGTATATCAACAAGTCCATGGGCTCCCAGGTCGGTGATACCGCACTCAAGATATACGTGAATATGGCAAGGGCCCAGCTGAAGGAAGATGAATGCATCGGCCGTCTGGGCGGGGACAACTTCTTTGTTCTCGTAAACAAGGAAAACTCCAAGGATTTTATCGACAAGTTCTCCAACCTGTCCGTAAACCTCAGCCTTGGTCCCAAGCCTCTGTCCTTCAGAATCCAGGCTCGCATGGGCGTATACAACGTTGCCGAAGGCGACAGCATCGACGAATTGATGCACAATTCCTCCATCGCCCTGAACGTAGCCAAGTCCCTACACAGGGACGACATAGCATACTTTACCAGCGATATGCTGATAAAGGCTATCCACCAGAGAGAAATTTCCACAGAATTCCACAACGCCATTCGTGAAAAGGAATTCATCGTTTACTACCAGCCTAAGGTAAACCTGGTAACCAAGGAACTCTGCGGATCCGAGGCTCTTGTACGCTGGCTCAGGCACAAGACCATCGTGCCTCCCATGGACTTCATTCCCATCCTGGAACGAGAAGGCACCATCTGCAACCTGGACTTCTACGTTTTCGAACAAGTATGCTGCGACATCCAGCAATGGATCTCCGAAGGAATCGACCCGGTTCGTACGTCGGTCAATTTCTCCAAGAACCATCTTTCTAGGCCGGATTTTGCCGACAGAATTCTGTCTACCATGGCAAAGCATAACGTCAAGAGTCAGTATATCGAGATTGAACTAACCGAGGTCTCCGACTACGACGACTCTGTCGCCATGCAGAACTTCGTGGATACCATGCGCAAGAACAACATCAGCGTATCCATCGACGATTTCGGAACCGGCTACTCCACCTTGAACGTCCTGAAGAATTTCAACGTCAACGTGATCAAGCTGGACAAGTCACTGCTGGACAATATCGGAAAGGATAAATCCCAAGACGAGGTGGTGGTCAAGAACGTCGTGAACATGGCCCGAGAAATGAACAAGGAAGTCATTGCCGAAGGTGTTGAAAGCGAAGTACAGGCCGAATTCCTCAAGGGTATTAACTGCACAAACGTTCAAGGATTCTTGTTCGACAAGCCCCTTACCAACAAGGACTTCAAAAAGCGCCTTACAGGGGAACACGTATACTAATTCATTCCGTTTTCTGAAAAAGACTATCGCGGAAATCGTTCCCCGGATTGGGGAACGTTTCTTTTTATATATTGCAGATTATGAAAAAACTCGTTCACGATAAAACCAAGTGCTTAAGGTGTGCCGGCTGTGTCGGCGTTTGCCATAAGCTGGCCCTGGACATGATTGGTCTAGATTTACAGATCGATTACGAAAAATGCGTGCGCTGTGGACTTTGCACCCGCACCTGCCCTGTAGGCGCACTCTCTATTCAGGAGGTGAACGATGCTTGATAATCAGTATGATGTGGTTGTTATCGGCGCCGGTCCCGGCGGATCTGTGGCCGCCCGCAATGTAGCCCGAGCCGGCTACAAGACTCTCCTTCTGGAAAAACGCGAACGTATCGGTTATCCGGTACGTTGTGGCGAAGCCAGCACCAACCTGGAAGACTTGCAGACATACGGCCCCATTGACGAAAGCTGCATCGAAAGCATTATCAACGGCCTTTACATCTATGGACCCAATGGCGTAAACATCGAAGTACCCAAGCCCGGTACCGGCATCATGCTGGATCGAGAAAAGTTCGATCCGTGGCTGGCCAAGCTGGCCGCCGACGATGGCGCTGAGGTCGTCACCTGCGCACGCGCAACCTATGTCGGAGACGTAGAAGGCGACACCCGCCTTGTACGTGTCGCACTCGGTAAGGGAAACGGAAACGGATCTGTCACCGAAGAAACCACGCAGGAAATCCGTGCAAAGATGGTCATTGCCGCAGATGGCGTCGAAAGTCGCATTGGTCGCATGGTCGGTCTCGACAGTCTGCAGAAACCTGGCCTTACCTGTACAGGTATCGACTTCCACGTGAAGGGCATGCTCACAAAGCCCGACTATCTGACCTTCTGGCAGGGTCACGACTTTATCAACGACGGGTACATCTGGAGTTTCCCGAAGCAGAAGTCCAACATGACCAAGTTCGGTGCAGGATTTTTGATTCCCCATAAGGATGAAAACATTTACGACGTCACCATGGAATGGTTGAACAAACTGTTCCCTGGTGCAGAAATCGATCATGTAGTCGGCGGTGTTATTCCTGTCAGCAGCACACTGAAGGACTACACTCTGGACCGCTTCGCCCTGGTGGGCGACGCCGCCCATCACACCAATCCGCTGACAGGCGGCGGCATTGCAGCCGCAATGCGAGCGGGCCGTTTCTGCGCACAAACCGTCGATGAAGGATTCAAGTCCGGCAACCTCTCAAAGCAGTTCCTCAAGACCTACGAAAAACGTTGCTACGACTACTTTGGCAAAATGCACGATTTCGAGTACAAGTTCCGCAGGTTCCTTCTTGAAATGAATCGCGAAGACCAGGTTGGTCTTTACAAGGTTCTGCAAGGATTCGCCCTAAGCGGATACAAGAAGAGTGCTTTCCTAAAGACACCCATTCAGACAGCCAAGTACCTGTACAAGTTCGCAAAGTTCAAGTAATATAAGGTGTAGGTAATCCACACGATTCCAATTAAGCTTAACGAAAAAGCCTCCCCTACGGGAGGCCTTTTCATTTTTGAAATCCTAGTCCAACTTCGTCCTAAAACAGCTGGTCAACCTTGGTCTTTGCAAGTACACGATTGTAGATAATTCGTTTTCCCTTCACGCCATCGCTTGCACACACATGATCCGTAGGCGGACGCAGTAAGGATGTCACCAGGTGGGCGGCAACGGTCTCCGCATGAACGGGTCTAAAGAAGCTGGGCAGCCACTCCGGATGGGTTCCGAAAAGTTTCTGCATAAGTTCTTCGCCAAGGCGCTTATCCTTATGCTTTCCTAGCAACAAGGATGGACGCACCAAGGTCAGACTTTCAAAGTTCATCATGGTAAGGCCGTCTTCCAGCATTCCCTTTAATCGATTGTAGAAAAACGGCGAATGGGAATCGGCGCCTTGGGCACTGACACAAAGGAAATTCTTGACCCCGACCCTCTTGGCCAGTGCCGCCAAAGTCAAGGGCAATCTTGTATCAACGCGTTCCTGTTCAGCCTTGCTGCCAGCCTGCTTTATGGTCGTACCCAGGCAGCAGATTACGGCTTCGCAACCAAGGAACCCCGCGCGAATTTTTGCATTTCCTTCGCCAGACTCCCCCATCGCGGAAAAGTCGACCACCTCAAAATCCAGCTTGGACGCGCCTTGCACAACACCCATGGAGGCAAGATCAGCAGAGCCATTCTCGCCGGGTAACGTGCGCACCGGGCAATAAACCCGAACAACCTGGTCCAGACGGGTCAGGAGCTTGATCACGTTTTTTCCAACTAAGCCAGTGGAGCCTAGAACAGCAACTTTCATAGCTAGGTTTTGATGCGGAGTACGCTTGCGCAATTATTGCGCAGCAGCTTCGTCTTCGGGACAAGTAGAAGTAGACTTCGTTGCTCCGATCCAGCCCACTTCATAACCGCGGACCGGGTACAGGGAAACAGCGCCAGCGGCGTCAACAACGACAGCCACGCCGGCCATGTAGTTGGCCCAGCGCTGACTTTCATAGAACTTCAAATCGATGTTCCTGTTGGTTGCATAGACAATCAAAGGTTCGATCAGCACATCATGGGTAACAAGAACACTGACGCGCTTCCAGTTGGCCATGTTGTCCAGAACCACTTCCTTAATGAACTGGTCACCACGAGGCATCACATCGTAAACGTATTCACCAATATGCTGAGCCACATAGGCGTTGGTAATGGGTGCTTCATAGATGAACTGGGACATGTTCTTCCAGGAGCCACCACGCTTGCCAACCAGTTCATCGAATTCGGAACTGGGAACCTTCAGGAAGTAGCCGCCATTGATTGCATCCCAGGTTACGACTTCTGCAGTTTCGCCACGGCCGGCCGCAATGTTGCTTGCGGTTTCGCGAGTACGGATAAAGTCGGTGGATGTGTAGTAGAACGGTTCATCGCCGCCGATGTCTGCACCAAGAGCCTTGGCATGTTCAATTCCTTCGGGAGTCAACTTGGATTCCTGGCTTTCGCAGGACTGACGTTCAGAGTGACGAATCACAAAGGCGATTTTGCTTGTGGCAGGAACAGCCTTGTAGACATCTGCGATGTAGTAGAAACCGTCTGCATCGGGAGTTGCAGCAATTGCAGCAGGTGTTCCGTTATAGGGGCCGCCAGCTACACCAGGGGTAACATCCGTAGCAGATCCAGAGGAAGAAACTTCCTGATCAAAAGGACCTGCGGGATTGCCATTGTCGTCTAGGTCATCGGCAGGAGGTACCTGCTCATCCGTGGAGCTGGAACCCGGAACGGGATCCGTAATCGGGGTATTGGGATCAGCGGCAACGCTAGAAGAGGATACTCCGGGATCTACAGGGGCGCCAGGAGCAGCCGGACTAGAGGAGTCGTCTCCGCAGGCGGCAAACATACCTATGGCGGACAAGGTAACCAGGCCGAAGGCCATGGTCTTCAAACTTTTCAGGGAGCAAAACGGTTTGAGCATATCATTCCTTTTTTACAAATACTTTCCTAATCTAACTTTTTCTCTTTACAAAGCTGGTAAAAAATTATAGGGCGGGGCTTCAGTTGTGTGAATTACATCATAATATTGGCTTTCACGGCCGTAAAAACATTGTAAAGTTCCGTAAAATTTTCTAAACTTACACACGAAAATTTTAAACCCTAACCCATAGGAATTCTTATGGCAAAGACTACCAAGAAAACTGCCGCTCCGGCACTCGGCACCGACGCTGAGGCATTCCGCAAGGCATTTACCGACCATATCAACCATACCCTCGCCCGCGGTATGGATACTGTGACCGACCACGAAAAGTTCCTGGCTGTCGCTTACGCAGTCCGTGACCGTCTGGTTGACCGCTGGATCAAGACCCAGGAAACCTACTACGAAAAGGACGTAAAGCGCGTCTACTACCTCTCCCTGGAATTCTTGATTGGCCGTACCCTCGGCAACTCTGTGCTGAACCTCGACGTTGAATCCGCAGTTCAGGAAGCTCTCGACGAAGTCGGCATGACTCTTGAAGAACTTCGCGAACAGGAAGTTGATGCAGGTCTCGGCAACGGCGGTCTCGGTCGCTTGGCAGCTTGCTTCCTCGACTCCATGGCAACTCTCGAACTCCCGGCTATGGGTATGGGCATCCGCTACGAATACGGTATGTTCAGCCAGAAGATCGTGAACGGCGAACAGGAAGAACAGCCGGATAACTGGCTGCGCCTCCCCAACCCCTGGGAAATCGCTCGCCCGGCAAACGCAATCAAGGTTCCGTTCTACGGCTACGTTGTAAGCTGGACCGACGAAAACGGCAAGCTCCGCAACCGTTGGGAAACCAAGGACTACGTCCTTGCTCTCCCCTACGATACTCCGATTCCGGGTTACAAGAACAACACCGTGAACAACCTGCGCCTCTGGAGCGCCAAGTCCACCGACGACTTCGGCCTTTCCTACTTCAACAACGGTGACTACATCGCCGCTGTGCAGGACATGGAACTTTCCGAAACCATTTCCAAGGTTCTCTACCCCAACGACTCCTCCATGAACGGTAAGGAACTGCGCCTCAAGCAGCAGTACTTCCTCTGCTCCGCTTCCTTGCAGGACATCATCAACCGCTTCAAGAAGACCCACGGCAACGACTGGAAGGTCTTCTCCGACAAGGTTGCCATCCAGCTGAACGACACCCATCCGGCAATTTCCATCGCCGAAATGATGCGCATTCTTCTTGACGAAGAAAACCTGGAATGGGATGAAGCATGGGAAATCGTTATCAAGACCTTTGCTTACACCAACCACACCTTGATGCCGGAAGCTCTTGAAAAGTGGCCCGTCAGCCTCTTCGAAAAGCTCCTCCCCCGTCATCTCCAGATCATTTACGAAATCAACGCACGCTTCCTCCGCATGGTCAGCATGAAGTGGCCTGGCGACAACGACCGCCTCGCCCGCATGAGCCTCATCGAAGAAGGCGGCTGCAAGATGATCCGCATGGCATACCTCTCCATCGTAGGTTCCTACGCTGTGAACGGTGTGGCAGCTCTGCATTCCGACCTTCTGAAGACCACCCTGTTCAAGGACTTCTACGAACTGTGGCCTGAAAAGTTCAACAACAAGACCAACGGTGTTACTCCTCGTCGCTGGGTCCGCAAGGCTAACCCGGCTATGTCCGAACTCATCAACTCCAAGATTGGTGAATCCTGGGTTAAGGATCTGGACGATCTCCGCAAGCTCGAAAAGTTTGCCAAGGATGCCAAGTTCCAGAAGGCTTTCATGGACGTGAAGAAGCAGAACAAGGAACGTCTGGCCAAGTACCTGAAGGAAACTCAGGGCGTGGACCTCGACACCAACATGTTCTTCGACGTGCAGGTCAAGCGTATTCACGAATACAAGCGCCAGCTGTTGAACATCCTCCACGCCATCCACCTGTACATCCAGCTGAAGGACGGCAAGGAAATCATGCCGCGTACCATCATGATCGGTGGTAAGTCCGCTCCTGGTTACTGGATGGCAAAGCAGATCATCCGTCTTGCTAACGCTGTCGCCGCCATCATCGACGCTGACCCCGTCTGCAAGGGCAAGCTGAAGATGGTCTTCCTGGAAAACTACCGCGTTTCCTTCGCAGAAAAGATCATCCCGGCAGCAGACCTGTCCGAACAGATCTCCACTGCAGGTACCGAAGCTTCTGGTACCGGTAACATGAAGTTCGCTCTCAACGGCGCTCTCACCATCGGTACTCTCGATGGCGCTAACGTCGAAATGAAGGAAGAAGTGGGTGACGAAAACATCTTCATCTTCGGTCTCACCGTTGAAGAAGTTACCGAACTCCTCGCCAAGGGCTACCGTCCTCGCGACTTCTACGAATCCGACGACGATCTCCGTCGCGTGATCGACCTGATCGGCTCCGGCTTCTTCAGCCCGGATCGTCCGGACCTGTTCAAGCACATTGCCGACAAGCTCCTGACCCACGACCCGTACATGCTCTGCGCAGACTTCCGTAGCTACGTCGACATGCAGGCTAAGGTTGCAGAAGCTTACCAGGACAAGAAGCACTGGGCAGAAATGGCAATCCTCAACGTAGCTCGCATGGGCAAGTTCAGCTCCGACCGTACTATCGACCAGTACGCTAAGGAAATCTGGAACGTTAAGGGCTGCAGCATCAAGCTGTAATAGTAATGAGCTATCAGCGATGAGCCATGAGCGAAAGAATCGCGCCGTAGGCGCCTAACTTAAACTCGGAACTCATTACTCACGGCTCGCTACTAAAAGTCCCGCGGTTTATGAACCGCGGGGCTTTTTTACGCTGTTATTTTTAGTGGGCGGTTACCAGTTGCACGACTTGAGCCGCAATTCGGGCAGATCGTTTACCCCACTCGCGACAAGCGCCAACCAAAAGCTTCAAGAAAAACTTGTGTTCATTATCCAGGGAATCTGGAACATGGGCAATTTCACCATTGGGCAAATAATTGGCCAAGCTGACAGAATAACAGGAATCATCAAACACCACAGAGATTGTACGAACATCATTCGCGCTGTTTCTGTCTACGATAAAATCAGCAACAACGCCTGCATACTCACCCCGGCACACCTCGATAGTCATAACAGCCCTGTTGCCAAGGTTCTTGTAATTTTCAACCTGAATATCATCAAAATTGAACATAGTCAAGAACATGCTCAGGTCATGAACCAAAATATCCAGGGAAACATCCACGTCGCGGCAACGTTCCGTAAAGCCGTGTTCCCTGCGGAATTCCAAGCGGGGCTTTTTCCCGCGTCGTAGTTCCGTCATAAAATGAGTTCTAAAATTCAGGAAGATCGGATTGAAACATTCCGACTGCGCAACAAAAAGGAGGATGTTGTTCTTCTCCGAAAGTTCCAGCAATTCTCGGGCTTCTGCGGCAGATACCGCTAGAGGTTTCTCCACAAAAACAGAAATTCCTCGTTCCAGAAAGAACTTCGCGTATTCATAATGGGACGTTGCCGGAGACGCGATCACTACAAAATCTGGACGTTCCCAACAACCTTGACGCAATGCTTCCATAGCGTCCACATCGAGAACCTCTGTAAATAGAACGCCATTTGCCTCAAAACGGGAGCGATGGCGTTTACCCATGGTGCCGTTTCCAATTAAAATGGCTTTGTAGTTTTTCATATTCATTCCATATTTAACAAATAGATTTTATTTTTTCAGCGTGAGTCCAGAAATTCTAGTAGAACTTGCCAACACGACCATGCCCTACGGACGATATCAAGGAGTTCGTTTATGCGACTTGCCGGAACCTTACGTAGTCTGGTACCACACCAAGGGCTTTCCCAAAGGTCATCTTGGCGAACTTCTAGGAACCCTTTATGAAATAAAGGTTAATGGATTAGAATATTTATTGGAGCCTTTGAAAAGGTAAGGATATATGGCAGAAATTAAGAAGACCAACGTCGCACGAATTCTCGACAAGCAGAAGATTTCCTACGAACTCATCCCTTACGTAGTGGATGAAAACGACTTGGGCGCACAGCATGTGGCAGACTCCCTTGGCGAAGACATCAATCAGGTTTTCAAGACCATCCTTGTTCATGGAGACAAGATCGGCTACCTCATGTGCGTGGTGCCGGGCAATCTGGAAGTAGACTTGAAAGGCGCGGCCAAGGTAAGCGGCAACAAGAAAATCGAAACGGTACCGCTGAAGGATTTGACTCCGCTTACAGGTTACATTCGCGGCGGTTGCAGTCCCCTGGGTCTCAAGAAAAACTTTCCCATCTTTATGCATGAGACCTGCAACAACTTTCCCTACATCTACGTAAGCGCCGGAGAACGCGGGCTGCAGTTGAAAATCGCTCCTGCAGACTTGATCAAGGCTTGTCGTGCAACCGTAGGCTCCATCGCCCGCGTTCCGCCGGAAGCTCCCCAGGACTAACGAATTTTAGTTTCACTGTTCATACCAAAAATGCCTCTCCCGAAAAAGGAGAGGCTTTTAATTTATTCAAGAACCAGCAGAGATTACTTCACAGTAACACTCTTGATTACGTTGCCCTGCTTTACCAGGTAAACACCGGAGTTAAATCTTACCTTCAAGGTTTCTATCAGGGACTCATTGTTTTCTGTTTCGAAGGTACTAAGGAACTTGCCCTGAACATCAAAGACATACTGCACATTGCTGCCTGCAGCCATCAGACGGACACTATGGATTGCATCTGTGCTGGAGCTGCTGGATTCAGAAACAATCGGTTCCACAGAAGAGCTGGATTCCTCAGGTGTTTCGGCACCTTCGATGTAAACCTTGGCATAGGGGAAATCGTATTCGCCCTTTGCGTTTGCACCGCTAGTACTACCGGCTTCGCCAAGAATCTTGGCTTCATGCAACTTACCCATTTCCAGGCCCAGCTCTTCCCACTTCTTGAAATGAGCGGAGATGTCAATGGTACCGCAATCACGTTTTGTCTTACGAACACTGAAATACTGTTTGAAGTAAGTGTTGTCGCCATCAATGGAATAAGAAGTTCGGTCGCCTTCATAAACAGTGTACTGAGCACCATCGATTTCAAACACACCATGTTTCTTGGCGGAGGCCCCCTGGGCAACCCAATCACCCGGCATCCAATCACTGCCGGTATTGTCTACA
Organism: Fibrobacter sp.; assembly: GCA_024398965.1. Classification (NCBI taxonomy): domain Bacteria; kingdom Pseudomonadati; phylum Fibrobacterota; class Fibrobacteria; order Fibrobacterales; family Fibrobacteraceae; genus Fibrobacter; species Fibrobacter sp. Next base: position 71,222 of record JAKSIF010000011.1, read on the forward strand.
ATGTACCATTCCACCAGCGGTTCGCGGGTCCAACCGTAAATACCGATGTAGGAATAGTCGATGCCAGAAAGGTTATTCTTCACCAGCTTAAAGTCAGCCTTCATGTGACCGAGTTCTTCATGAGTCTTGTCGCTGTTGAAGGAAAGACCAGATCGGCAAAGGTAATCCTTTGCGCCAGTCATCTGACAGTTGAAGGAACCATCATCATAGAATGTAGCGGAACCACCGTTGCCGCCTTCATTCCAAAGTTCATAACCAATTCCATTAGTGAAGCTGCCCACGACATTTTTTGAAGTTTCGATTTTTGTACCACTATGGGTTGTGGTATTGCAGAAATCCTGGGTCTGAGCGAACGTTGTAGTAGCCATGGCGCAAGCAGCAGCCAAGCCAAATTTGATAATAGACTTCATAGACACATCCTTTTGGCTACTAATTTACAACAATCGGAAAGCTTTTGGGTCCAATGCTCCCGCCACATTATTCCAATTTGGAATACCTATGGGCTATAGATAGCCGTAAGTTTTCCGCTTTCGGATGATGAAGAATATGGTCATGGTCAATGCGGCAAGTTCCGTACCCCAGCAGGCAAACCAGATGCCATTCAAGCCAAAAAGCAAGGGGAACAGTAACACTGAACCCGCTTCAAAAATAACGGAGCGACTCGTTGAAATGGTTGCCGAAATAAAGCCATTATTCAAAGCCGTGAATAACGAGGAGCCAAAAATATTGAATCCAGAAATCAAGAAAGTAAAACAGACTATGCGAAAAGCATAAACGGTCATGTTGCAAAGAACATCATCGTAGCCAACAAAAATCCGGGAAAGCAAGGGGGCAGACAATTGAGCAATAGCAAAGAGGAGCAAGCCTGAGCAACCTATAATTACGGCGCAGCGTTTTAGAAGGCTACGGAGTTCATCCTTATTGCGGGCCCCAAAGTGATAAGAAATCACCGGAGCCACACCACTACTAAATCCAATGAATAGCGCAAAGAAAATAAAGGTCACGTACATGATGACGCTGAAGGCTGCAACGCCATTTTCGCCGGCGTAGCGCAGCAACTGGAAATTATAAAGCAAGGTCACCACGGACGATGTGATTCCCGACAGCATTTCGGAACAGCCGTTAAAGCTAGCCTTCAAAAGGGCATGCGGTTTCCAACTGGTTCTACCCAACTGCAACGTACTGGAATTTTTCCTAGCGAAATAAAACAGAGGAATCAAGCCACCAATGGCAAATCCAATGTCCGTTGCAAGGGCTGCTCCAAACAACCCCATGCCCAGCAGGCCAATGAGCACCCAGTCCAGAACCATATTGGCAACGCCCGCGCCCACCGTCACATAGAAACCCAACTGAGGCTTTTCTGCAGTAATGAAAAGGGACTGGAACAGCATCTGCATAATAAAGGCAGGTAGACCAATGAGACAAACCTGACCGTAAAACACACTTTCGGTAAGAAGGCCACCCTCTGCACCCAACAACCTCATGATAGGTTCCATCAGAAACCAGGTTGCCCCCAGAAGGACAAAGCCCAAGACAACAACCACATAGACAATGAGGGAGAAATATTCGTTCGCACGCTGCTTGCGGCCTCGCCCTTGAGCGGCGGCAATGAGGGCGCTTCCGCCCGTACCGAACATCATTCCCACTGCGGCAAGCATCATAATCACAGGCCAGGCCATGTTCACAGCAGCCAAAGGTTGCTTTCCTGCGTAATTAGATACAAAATAACCATCCACTACGCTATAGATGGAAGTAAACACCATCATGGCAATAGATGGCAGCGTAAAGCGCAAAAGCCTGGAATAATCAAAATGATCGGACAGCTGGATTTGCATGGAGGCCAAATATAGTTTATATTCAAGGCATGTTCAAGAAATTCGGAATACCATTTGTTACAGTCGCAGCGGCATGCGCAATCCTCACTTCTTGTTCCTCTGACTCGAACAGCGCGGCCCCTGCAGACAATCCGCAAGACTCCAGCATTGTAACACCCGAAAGTTCCAGTTCTGTTACTGAAATTGTGGAAAGTTCTTCCTCCAGTGTCGTCGCGGACAGTTCCTCTAGTGTCGCCCCCGACGACGATCCAATCGTTCCGAGCAGTTCCTCGGGAGTCATTCCGAGCTGTTCCTCAAGCGCCATCCCGGGCAGCTCTTCAAGTGTCATCCCGAGCAACAGCGAGGGATCTTGCAATTCCGAAGCAACACCAACAAGTAGCACAACCGTCGAAGAGTATTCCAGCAGTTCTGTTGCAGCCACCGATGACTCTCCGAGCGACACTCCCGCAGACCCCGCCGCCTTCTGGTCAGATGACTTCCAGGGCGACGCTCTTGATCTGAACACCTGGAGTTACGAAATCGGTACCGGCGAATGGGGCTGGGGCAATAACGAACAGCAGTACTACACCGACCGCGCCGAAAACATTTACGTGAAAGACGGCTACCTTCACATCCGTGCCGCATTGGAAACCGACGCAGCCGCCATCGCAAACAATTTCGGTGGCAAGAAATACACCTCTGCCCGCATTGTCACCAAGGGAAAATTTGACTTCGCCTACGGTACCATTGAAGCCCGCATTGCGTTACCTGTGGGTAAAGGCATCTGGCCCGCCTTCTGGATGCTTGGCGCCAACATCGATGACGCAAGCTGGCCCCTCTGCGGCGAAGTGGACATCATCGAAGCCGTCAACGACGAAAGTGTGGTGTACGGCACCCATCACTGGTCCCACGAAGGCCAACATGCGGAATACGGCAACAGCACCAGGGAATACTACGGCACCACCTACCCCATGGACATCACCGAATTCCACATCTACAAGACTGTATGGAACGAAAAATCCATCGCCATGTACGTGGATGATTTCAAGTATCAGGAAATCGGTATCGAAGATGCCTCTGGCGAAATGGGAACGTTCCACAAGAACTTCTTCTTTATTTTGAACGTAGCCGTAGGCGGTCAATGGCCCGGCTTCGACATTGACGAAGCCCAGTTCCCCAACGAAATGATTGTGGACTATATTAGAGTTTATAAGAATTAAAATAGGTTTTTATGGCAATTTACCAATTCGTAGCAGAGTTAAAGAATTTCAAGCCTCGCATGTGGAGGCGCTTTGTTGCTTCAAGCGACATGAAGCTTTCACACTTCGCATACGCAATCATGCACATGTTCGGCTGCCAATACGAACATTTGTTTTCTTTAGTAGTTGAAAAAGACAAAAACGAAATAAAATCAGTCAGAGAAAACAACATTATTGACGTGAAGAACCTGTTCAAAAGATTCAAGAGTCAGAAGAACGCCCACGAAGCATTGAACTTGATGCTTAATTCCGATTATCTTTCCATGTTCAGCAAGGAAACCTATTACGAGCTCCCCAACGAGGAACTTTCACGAGAGTTCAAAGACATCCGAAACTTCAAGGTCGCCGAAGTATTCAAGAATGTCAAGGACAAGGCCCGACTGGATTACGACTTCGGTGACGGTTGGGAATTCAAAATTGTTCTGGAAAAAATTCTTGACGAAGACTCCTATGCAAAAGAGGACCTCCCCCTTGTTCTGAAAGGAAAAATTAGAGGAATCATCGAAGATTGCGGAGGCCCATGGGCACTGCAAGATCTCGTAGAAAAATTCCCTAAAACTAACGAAGCTACAGTAGACCTTAGCGATGCCTATCTAAGCGAAGATGAACTGGATTGGTTCGGTGAGGATCTAGAAGACATTTTGGATTTCGATGTTGACGAGGTAAACGGAGGAATCCTTGACGCCATCGAATGCCAAGAGGACTGTTACGAGTCGCAGCTAGAGTAACGGGAAATTTTTTCCCTCAATATCAATTTACGCAAACAGACAATCCGAAGTAAGTTTCACTGGCAGCGACTCCGTGTACTGATTTTTCTTCACGGGACCTGCTGTAATGAGCGTCTTGAATATGCCCTTACGAGATCCTATTTCATTGGCGAACGCGGCAAAACGACGTTCAATTTTTTGGAACTCAACTTCGCTAAGGCTATAATCCGTTTCAGAATACTTTATTTCGCACAAGTTAATCATTCCGTCGGCACGGTCAATAATCAAGTCGATCTGGGCGCGATTTTCAGCATCCTTGCTACGCCAGGAATACTGTTGTGTGGAGATTCCGGCAATCTTGAGAGCCGCCTTTATCTGTACCACATGAAGCAGGCAGACCTTTTCAAAAGCCATGCCCAGCCACGTGTTCACAACAGGAGTGTTGATGTGATTCTCCCAATAACGTGTGTCGCCCTTCGCCTTGCCTTCAAAATACAGATGGAACAAAGTAAACGGATCTACAAGCTGATAGATTCCCCCGTTTTCCTTAACCACTTTCTTTTCCCTAATCATGAACTTGCGAACAAAGCCACACTCTTCCAAATTCTGGAGTTGTTCCGAAAGTGTTCCGCCTTTTTCGCTTTTCGTTTCTGCAATGATTTCCTTGCGGGTCAAGCCTTCCTTTTTCCGTGCAAGAATTTCTACAAGGCGCATGTAGGGGGCGGCAGAGCTGAACAATGTTTTGAAAAGGCGTTTGTATTCGCGGCGCATCTCGCCGTTTTCTGCAAAGTAAAGACGGTCGATGTTTTGTGCAAGACTTTCGGATTCGTCAAGCAAGCTAAGATAATAGGCCACTCCACCAGTAAACATATAAGTTTGCAAAACCAGCAGTCGGGACCATGCAAAATTTCTTGACTGCAAATACTCAGCGGTCTCCTGAAGAGTAAACGGTTTCAATTTGATTTCATGGGTAATCCGGTTATGCAGCCCGCCCTTGCTGTCGATCAGGTTCTTGACCATCCATGATGTTGCAGAACCGCAAACAATCAGTTTGAAATTATCCTGGTTAGATGCCCAGCTGTTCCAAAAATGTCCAAGTGCATTGACAAAGCCCGAACCCTGCGTATCTAGACTAGGAATTTCATCAATGAAAACGATACATGGCTCACCAGAAGAAACCTTGTGCATTAAAAACTTGCGAAGCACCGTAAAAGCAGCCATCCAGTTTTCAGGTCGTTCTTTGCATTCAAACCCGAACAAATCCAGCGCATCCACAAAAGCGCCCATCTGTTCTTCCTTGCTTCCGTCAAGAACGCCTGTCATGGCAAAGGTAAATCGCCCCTTGAAAACCTGATTCACCAGGAACGTTTTGCCCACTCGACGTCGCCCATAGAGGGCAATAAACTCGGCGTTTGCAGAGGCAACATAGCGTTCCAGTAGTTCAATTTCAGCATTTCTTCCAATAAGACTCATGACTATAATTTACATAAATTTTCGCCAAAAGTCATCAAAAAGCAGAGTTTCGGCGAAAAACACGCACGATTTTCGCCAAAAGTCATTAAAAAGCAGAGTTTTGGCGAAAAATATCTCATTTTTTTAGCAAATTTGCCTACAATTTCAAAAATTTCCAGTTAGGCTCTAACGCCGGGCGATGCAAAACGGTCCCATCAGGCAAAAGCATATCCTCATTGTACATCATGTAAAAATCGATGTAATCGTATTTCTGGGCCTTTTCAATTTGGTTCCAGACATCTGCAGTTAAACGTCCCCAATGGCGCCAGGTTGTTGTATACACATACTGCGTTCCAGAATCCAATTCGATAACGGGCGCACCCAATTCGCCATACTGATGATAATCCCCATCAAATTTAATCCTGTTGCGAATAAGTTCAGAAACAACGAAAGACTCTATCTCATCTAAATTCGCTGGACTTTCTACAGCAAAGTCTTCCTCAACGGGCTTTTTCCAATACAAAATTTTCATAAGGTCTCCATACCCATTTGCAGTCCCTGAAATGTAACCGTAGAGATGGCGCAACCATCATTATCCCCAAATTTTTGAAACCTTTTTGATATTGGGCAGTTCCCGAGACTTTCTATTCAATATTTTGGAAACGTTATCGTCAACCACATCGAAATCACGACGCCATTCATCCAATTCATCCGCATAAGATTTTCCAAGCAAAACGTTAATCAAGGCCCACTCCTGAAACCCAAGTTCCATTTGAGCATTCACAGACATGATAATTTGATCTTTTGTGGTTATTTTAGCCGACAAAATCTTAACTCCTTACATTTACTTACTAAAGGTAAGACAATCTGCCACGGGAAACAAGGGGGGGGGCAACGATGTTTCCTTGATATTCGCCGCCAAAGCCCTAGCGTTTTTTTTACTATATTATGGAATGACGTGGCACTTTAAATGCAGTGCTGCAACGTATAGGCCCGTAAGGGAATTCTATAAAGTCGGGGTCTTATACAGGGTTCGTCCTTGAGACTTGGGCGGCTGTTTTTTTGACGAGTTTCCCCTGAAAAACTCGTTTTTTTTATTTCATGTCATCTAAGATTTATCCAGGCATCAAAATAGCCCATATAAAACTGAATACCGGCACGAAGAAGCCCTCCTGGTCACCATTTCTGATGACCGGGAGGGCATGTTCTTATTTCAGTTTTGATTTTATTTCTGTTTTAACTTCATCAAGGTCGCAACATGTCAGTATCGGAATCAGACTGTTAATTTCTTCAATGGTTTTATCCCACCATTTCCATTCAAGCAACAGATGAATCAATTCATCATCAAATCTCTTACGTATAGGTTTCGCAGGATTTCCTGCAACAATCGTATAAGGTTCCACATTGCTTCCAACTACGCTCTTTGCGCCGATGATGGCTCCATCACCGATATGTACTCCCGGAAGGATGGTCGCATCCTGCCCGATCCAGACATCATTCCCTATAACAGTATCTCCCTTAAACGGCATATCATTCGGATTTGGAGCCTCCATGTCCCAGCCTTCAAGTGTATAAAACGGAAAAGTAGATACCGCACTCATCTGGTGGTTTGCGTCATTCATCATAAACTCTGCACCTGATGCAATTTGGCAGAACTTGCCGATAATCAGTTTGTCTCTGCTCCACGGGTAGAAGTTCGTCACATGACTCTCAAATTCAGAATCAGCAATATAAGAAAACTCGCCAACAATAATATTCGGATTCTTAATTGTTGGTCTCACATATATTTCTTTCTCATAACCGGCGATAGGATGCACGGTATTCGGATTTGGCTCTTTTCCGTTTTTCATTACGCATTCCTCACAAAAAACAATTACAGGACAAGCCCATCTTGATCTTTATGTCTTTTTCTCTGTTTTATTAAAAAGGCTGCTATTTGATCATTTCCTTCCAAAACAGATTGATTCAAAGCATTTAAGAAATCGTCAAACTTCACCTCTTCACGCAGTTCCAGAGACTCTTTACCTTTCCCAATATTGCGTTCAATCCAAAAGCCCGTCGGAATCATTATCCCGATTTCATAACCAGTTTTCCTAGTCCATTGAATAAACTTATCGGAATTGATAATTTCTTCCAAAATCATTTTATAAGCACCTAGTTAGGGTTTGTCTTTAGAAAAAAAATAAATTTTGGTGTCTTTTGGCATAGTTTGGCGCTCCATTGTGGGGCGCCTTTTTCGTGCCTAATTTAGGGGGAATGAATGAATTGGCCCTCAACAGTTCCCACGACATTTTCCTGCAGGGAGACTGCATTGAGAATACGCTATCTTCCAAACAGATCCGAATGGGAGCCTGTTGCGGTCGCGGATAACACCAGCCGGTTTTCAATGATTTGATACATCAGCAGCCAGTCAGGTTCTATATGGCATTCACGAAAATCTTTCAAGGATCCTGTCAACTGATGGTCGCGATTTGACTCCGGCAGAGTTTCTCCTGCAGCTAACTTATTTAGTACAGCTACCAGTTTGCCCATGTCCTTGCCTCGTTTTTTCATCAGTTTGGCGTCATGTTTCATGCGGTTCGTATAGACGATGCTGTACACTAATCCTCCAGCATCGACGCAACGGCCTCCTCGGCGGTTGCGAACGGTCCATGAAGATTTTCACCATTTCGACTATCGGCAACAGCTCGCTCCAAGGAAAGGTCCGGCTTGTGGCGGACCTCAAACGGAATACCGTTATACTCTACAGCGAACTTCAAAAAAACGCGGATCGCGGTGGATGTATCCATTCCCAAAGACTGGAAAAGCTTATCAGACTTTTCCTTCAGTTCGTCATCCACGCGCAGTTGCAAAGTAGCCATAGAAATATCCTTTATTTTTGTTCTACGGCTTAAAGTTACATTATTTGTCATTACAAATCAATCCTTTGTCATCACGATTTATTGCGCAACAAACAAAAAAAGCCGTATTTTCATAAGGAGAGCATGAGCCTCGATATAAGAAATACGGCTTGTTACAGAACAGTTCTGCAACCATCGCATGTCAGTGGAGAAAATACAAAAAACAACTCGCAAAAACACACATTCTCCACCCTCTTTTTCTCTCATAATTCATAATTCCTAATTGGCTCTCTTCGAGTGCATTTAGCATGGCTCAGTCACGTCAAACCAGTAAATCCGTTTGCCACGACGCTCTTCAAATTCTATGTTTGGCCGCACCGTCAGATGTCGTATTTCTGCGGAACCGGGCAAGAACTGCCCAAAAAGGAAAATTATTATGTCTCAAATCAACCTCACCATGCCCGATGGCAGCGTACGTACCGTTGAATCTGGCACCACCGGCCTCGAAGTAGCAAAGAGCATTTCTGAAGGCCTCGCACGCAAGGCTCTCGGCGTAAAGCTGGGCGACAAGGTCCTGGACCTCTCCCGCCCCCTTACCGAAGATGGCGCTTTCAAGATCATCACTCCGAACAATGACGATCCGGATTGCTTGATGCTGCTGCGCCACTCCTGCAGCCACGTGATGGCAGAAGCCATCTGCGACCTGTTCCCGGGCACCAAGCTCGCTTACGGTCCCGCAGTCGAAAAGGGCTTCTACTACGATTTGATGACACCGACCCCGCTTCAGCAGTCCGATTTCGAAAAGATCGAAAAGCGCATGAAGGAAATCATCAAGGAAGACCGCCCGTTCACTCGCGTGGTTGTTTCCGGTGAAGAAGGCCTGAAGCGCACCGCTGGCGACAAGTACAAGACCGACAACGCTGAACGCGCTCTGGCTCGCGAAGGCGCCGACGGCACCCTGAGTTTCTATGCAAACGGCGAACCGGGCAAGAACTGGGAAGACCTCTGTGCAGGTCCTCATGTTCCCAGCACTGGCAAGCTGAAGTCCTTCAAGCTGCTCTCCCTCGCAGGTGCATACTGGCACGGCGACCAGAACAGCGACCAGCTGACCCGCGTGTACGGCACCTGCTTTGCCGACAAGGAAGGCCTGGAAACCTATTTGAAGTTCCTTGAAGAAGCCGAAAAGCGCGACCACCGCCGCATCGGTAAGGAAATGGACCTCTACCACATTGAAGACCATTCTCCTGGCATGGTGTTCTGGCACCCCAACGGCACCAAGATGGTGAACGCCCTCAAGGACTACATCCGTGGTAAGATCGACCGTCGTGGCTACCTGGAAGTGATTACTCCGGAAATCGTGAACAAGACTTTGTGGATCAAGTCCGGCCACGCCGACAAGTACAACGAAAACATGTTCAAGACCATGGCTGGCGACGTTGAAATGGCTGTGAAGCCCATGAACTGCCCCTGCCACATTCAGATCTTCAACACCGGCCTCCGCAGCTGGCGTGATCTCCCGATGCGTCTTGCTGAATTCGGTAAGTGCCACCGTTACGAACCTGCCGGTACCATGCACGGTTTGATGCGCGTCCGCGGCTTCGTGCAGGATGACGCTCATATCTTCTGTACCGAAGAACAGATCGCTTCCGAAGTGGCAGACTTCTGCGCTCTCGTGAAGGAAATCTACCACGACTTCGGTTTCGATTCCATCGTGGTGAAGTTCTCCACCCGTCCGGAACGCCGCGTGGGTTCTGACGAACTTTGGGACAAGGCTGAAGCCGCTCTCGAAGAAGCCACCAAGCTTGCTGGCCTCGACTACATCTTGAACCCGGGCGAAGGCGCCTTCTACGGCCCGAAGCTTGAATTCACCCTGAAGGATTCCCTCGGCCGTGATTGGCAGTGCGGTACCATCCAGGTGGACTTCAACCTGCCCCAGCGCCTTGGTGCAGAATATGTGGGTAAGGACAACCAGAAGCACATCCCCGTTATGCTGCACCGCGCAGCCGTGGGTTCCATCGAACGCTTCCTGGGCATCCTCATCGAAGAATTCATGGGCGATTTCCCGCTGTGGCTCGCTCCGGTCCAGGCACGCGTCCTCCCCATCTCCGAAAAGTTCGCTGAATACGCCCACAAGGTGGAACGCGAACTGGTAAACGCCGGCGTCCGCTGCGACATCGACGAATCCAACGAAAAGCTTGGTTACAAGTTCCGTCAGTGCGAACTCCAGAAAATCCCCTATAAGATTATTGTAGGTGAAAAGGAAATGAACGAAGGACTTGTCTCTGTGAACAAGAGAAAAGAAGGTGACAAGGGCAGCATGACTGTTCAGGCCTTCTTGGATATGACAGCCGATGACCGCAAGGTCGTTCGCTAGTTAGCGCATTGTCATTCCCGACCTTCGCATTGTCATTCCCGCGAAAGCGGGAATCCAGCATTAAAAAGGCAGACTCGAAAGAGCCTGCTTTTTTTGATTTGTCCGTGAAAGCCAAACCTTCATCATTTGACTTTTGTGTTCTATATATGTATATTAAAGCGAAAGAAAGCGAGGTACTTATGGTTGCCACTCTAGAAATTCCCGAGAGACTTCTTGAAGAAGCTATGGTCGTCACCAAAATCACATCAAAAGATGATGTGGTTGTTTTCGCTTTGGAAAATCTGCTGAAAACAAAATCCATCGCAGGATTAAAAAAGTTTAAAGGGAAAGTCGACCTCAACATTGATATGGATTCTATGCGAGGACGAATTTAATGGTTCTTGTCGATACTTCTGTATGGATAGATTATTTTCACAACGGAATCAATTCCACGCATTTAGACTCACTAATTGATTCAGGAAAAGTCTGTGTAAATGATTTGATTCTCACGGAACTAGTCCCATCCATTCGTCATAGAAAAGAGACAGAACTGGAACATTTGCTCTTGCAAGTTCCCAAGGAAGCAATGAACATCGATTGGTCTCAGCTTATATCCATGCAAACAGAAAATTTAAAGCATGGAGTAAATCGAGTCGGAATCCCTGATTTGATGATTGTCCAGAATGCCGAGCAAAACGACATGGAGTTGTATTCCCTGGACAAACATTTCAAGCTAATGAGTCAATTTAGGCCCCTCAAAATTTTTGAGGGATGAGAACACTTTCATAAAACAAAATTGAGAGTCTCACGACACAACCAATAGTAGACCTTCATTTTTCATGTTCTTTGACGAACAATTCATACGTTCGCCCCTTCTTTTTTCGGGCAATTATGCCAAATTCATCCGCAAAATACAAAGCATAATATACATCTTCTTTAGCAACAGGACGGTCACAATCATACAGAGAGCCCCAATCACCCGGCTCCATTTGGCTTGTTATATCAGATTGTAAAATACCCGGATTTTTCTTTATTTTTTCCACCAAAACAACAGCTAAGTCTTTGAACACGGGATCAGTCATCACAAACTTCTTGTACATTTCTGTGACTTTCTCTAACTCTACTACGGCATTTATCTGTTTAAACGATTCAACACTTTTCATAAAGCTTAAACGGGATCGCAAATAATCCTTAGAGTCTGAAGCAGTTTGCGCAACACGCAAATTTTTGTACCCTCTCTCTAATTGTCCGATTACTAAAGACTTTGTACCGTTTTCTTCCACTAAATTTTGAAATTTACGAACAGAATAAATTTCTTTAATTTTGCTCAATTCATCCTTTTTTTGAGAAAAATAAATTTCAATACAGTCACCAACACTTAGCACATGATATGGAATCTTGAAACTGAACCAAAGATTCGCCATATCTTGGCGTAATTGTTCATCAGAAATGTTCAATGACGATTGAAAGAAATCCATCAACTCAAAAGCCGCATGAGGAATGGCCATAGCAGAATCTCTCATAAAAAAATATTCAATATTTATTTGGAGAGAATCCTTTTCAAAACCATTGCCAAGAAAATCATTTATATCTATAAAAATTATTTCAAGCAGAACAGAATACGCTTCTGCCAAACGATTTTCAGTTTTATAAAATTCCATCAAAGACCATTTGGCATTTCGGCACAAACCGTAATCGCCTTTTCGTTCATGTTTTTTTACGTCATTCTCAAGAAATTCAAGAAACCCATCCTTAAAGTTAGCCAAAGGCTTCTTATGTACAAAAGAGCTGATTTCAGAAAGGGAAACTCCAAAAGAATGTTTGTCAAAATAAGCTACATAAGGAGCATTTTTTAATGATGTCTCGCCCTTTTCAGTTCGTAGGTAACGTTGTTTTTGTCAATGATTTATCCAAGTCATCCAACGAAACATTTTGCAAAACTCTTCTAATTATTTCTTCTTTTTTTCCAGATACAGGCAACGAACGATTTTTTAATACGAGTTTTAAATCTGATATTTTTAAATCACTTAAATTCAACTCAAGATTAGTCTCTTTTTTTAGAAAACCCTTTTGTACAAGTTTTTCCAAAACAACACTTACATTCCCAAGATTATATTTATAGCTCCAAAAACTTGGATAATTCTTTTCGTTTACATAGTATTCGGGAGCATGCAGCAAAACTAAAAGTTCTATCGGAAACAAACCCGACGCATCTATACAACCTTCAAATTTCGTTTTCTCTGAAACATTCTCCTTATGTGATATTCGAATGGATTTAGGAGCAACATATTCCTGCTGAAGGAATTCATCTTTACCATCATATTTATTTTTTTTCAAATACACAAAAAAAGATAAAACAACGATGATTACAGCAAAGACAACAGCGAAAGTCATTCTAGCTCCTTTTTGTAACTAAATAATAATTCAACCATTTGCCCCCAAAATCAATCAACATAAGGAACAAACTGAATCAATTTCAAATTAGGAACGGTTTCTTTAGCACCTCTTGTTGATTTATAAATGTAAGCTCCAGAACTTTTAACAATACCAACTACAGATTTCGGAATTATACCACTAGATACAGATACAAAAGATAACACTTCGCCATCAAAAAGCCCCGAATTTTTTGACAACAATTGAATGGAAGTTCCCGTATACTCATAGCATTTACCTTTCGTTGCATACGGATTCTCACTTTGCAAATTTTCCAACGGATAAATAATCTTACATTGTTTTTTAACATTTTTCCACTGTCTTGCAATTTCATTATTTTTCAAGTTTAGACTTTTCATCGCTATTGCAAATGAGGGAGGAACTTCGTTCTTATTAAAAAACGAGACATCTTCATAGGAAACACTTTCAGAAAAGTTCTCTACCCCCCACGAATATGACGGATCCAACCATCCTTTTAAGTTTTTGGGATTAGCACCAGCCTGAACGTAAACAGACACATCGGTTTCTGGACTAGCAACAGTAAGCCACTCCGCAGTTTGTTCCAATCCTATAGAGGCCCATTTATCAATATTACGAGATGTCACACCCAATCCGATCCATAACTTTGCAGAATCTACAGTAGCAACACCGTTTTTGAGCCAAGCCTTTATATCGTATAACGATTGATGCTGTTCCAGCCATTCTTCTGCAGATTCAACATTCAAGCCTAATTCTTCCCAATGTTTCACCTCAGAAGGACGAATTCCAATTCGTCGCCATTCATTTTCCTTTCTATTCTTTTCTCGAACTCTATTCAATTCTTGATCACGAGTCTTTTGGGCAAGTTCTTTCATTTCCTTAATATCTGCATCTATTTTAGACTTGAACGACTTTGAAAAAAGATGCGTTCGAGACTCTAGCCCTCTACAATTTTCCAATACAACATTGACACATCTATGAGTATTTTCACCTTGTTCTAAAACAGGCTTACATTCCTTATATTCTTTATAAAATGTATAAGCTAACTTAATGGCACCTTTAAAATCCAAGTTATTCGGCGCATTTTCTACATTCCAACCTGGGGACCACATAACCTTATTTAAATTTTGCCAATCCTGCTCAACAACCGTTTTTTCCATTTCAAGTTTCAAACTATCAATAACATGATTGCCATCAGCAAAAGCCAGTTGTACAGATAAAAGAGATACAACCAAAAAAGATATCTTCTTTATAAGAACAATTAAACATTTCTCAGAGGCATCATCAACATGTGTGGAAGCATTTAGGCAGCCTTGCTAGATGATCCTC